>NZ_CP159332.1:2405626-2706329 GCF_045057105.1 Maribacter sp. LLG6340-A2
TTTTTGCATTTCCTCGGTAAATGATATCATGGAGTATCCACCTGGGACCATATTTAGTTTAGACCTATTTACCGTAACGGAATTCTGTCCTATTTCCATTTCACCTTCCGTTCCAATTAGTTTAAATCCGCCACCGCCACCACTGCCGGCAATGAAATTGATGCGAAAGGCGGCATTAAAGGGTGCATGGCTATCTGCTTTGGGATAATCATATAATGTAATGGATACATCTGGTACATTTCTACCATCTTTCCAATATCTCAGTCCGCCAGTAGCCAAAGCTCTATTAGGACCATTTGAGCTTATGACATAATTAAGGGTAGAAAATGCATGAACAAAGAGATCGCCCGCAACCCCGGTACCATATTCCCTATAATTTCTCCACCTAAAAAATCGGGTAGGTTCAAACGGTACTTTGGGAGCATTACCTAAAAATGTATCAAAATCAATAGTACTTGGGTCAGCATCTGTAGGTATGGGGTACTGCCAAGCGCCTTCTGCAGAATACCTATCATTATACATATCTAACATTACGATATCCCCAATAGCTCCATCCTCATAAAGCTCCTTGGCTTTTTCATTGCCAAGGGATGACATACCCTGACTACCGATTTGGCATATTTTTCCAGATTGTTTTTGAGCGTTTATAATCTCCCGGCCTTCACTAAAGTTTTGAACCATTGGTTTTTCACAATACACATGTTTACCCGCCTTAAGAGCGGCAACGGCAATGGTTTGGTGCCAATGATCGGGTGTTGCTATAAGTACGGCATCTACATCCTCGCGGTTCAATAGTTCCCTATAATCCCGGGTAACAAAAAGGTGATCGCCCCAAAGCTCTTTTGCCCTGGCCAACCTTCCCGTATAAAGGTCACAAACGGCAACAAGTTTTACCCCGTTAACCTTCAGGGCAGATTGGGTATCATAGATGCCTTGTATGCCCGATCCGATCAGTGCAATGTTTATGTTGTTGTTTGCACTATATAATATGTTTTGCTCATTTCTTTGCAATAGAATTTTTTCATCTTGAGATGCGGTAAGAATAAACGGGGCTGAACCTAATGCAGCACCAGTAATCGTTGCACGTTTTATAAAAGACCTTCTGGAGTTTTTCTTTGTCATAGTTAGGTTGATAATTCAGTTTGCCTAAGACTAAAATAGCGTTTTTATTACTAGTATGTGTTTTAATAAGTGGTACTAACTACATACAATTACCCCTTTATATCGATGTTTGCCAGTTTTAAACTAATAAAGAAATTATTTGTGATTTATATAAGACATTCTTTCTGTAGAACAACGTAATTTTGCAGTCGCTTAAAATAGAACAATGCTTAAGGATTTGATTATAGCGGCACTTTGGAGTATTTCCCCATTAGGGGAAGCAAAGGTTGGTATACCCTATGGTCTGTTTAACGGGGTAAATATCTATCTGGTTTTGATCGTTTGTTTTTTGGCCAACGTAATGGTCTTTCCTATAATGATGTATTTTTTAAATACCATTAATAAATCATTGTTGCGATGGCATTTTTACAAAAAAAACGCACTATTTGTTGCCAGACGTGCCAAAACAGGCTCTGGAGATCAAATAAAGAAATATGGATTTTATGGTCTAATATTCTTTGTCATGCTACCTATACCGGGTACAGGTGTTTATGCAGGTAGTATTGCCAGTTATCTTTTTAAGATTGAGCGTAAAAAGGCTTTTTTGGCCAATACCATAGGTATCTTCCTTTCCTCTGTAATTGTTTGGGTTACCACATTGTTGACCATGAAGGGTATGGCTTAGCAAAATATCCTAGGCATACAATGATTTAAATTGTGGATAACTAATACCCATTTTCATTTTATAAGGCAACTTCCCCTTTTATTTTTGCCTTTTTTTAAATTATGGATATCCTGAAAATTGGTGATAAACTTTATAACGTAGAGCAAAATGGTTTTGATGATTTTGCCAGATACTCCTTTTCAGAGGTAGTGAGCCTAACCGAGACTTTGGCCGTGCTTAAAAATGGTGTTCGTCTTATCAATAGACCCAAGCAGTCTTATATAATGGAAGATGTGGGTTATTCCGTATCTCGAAAAAAAGGAACGCACTGGCATATTGTTTCCTTAAAGGCCATTAGGAACGCCCAAATTGAAAATGAAAAAATAAAAATCTTTGACTGGTTCGCCGCTAAACAGTTTACCTTAGAGGAGAAAAGAAAGGTTTATGAGCTGTTCCATGCAGAAAAGGATGCTTTGGGTTAACGGTTTTTGCTTATGATGTGTTAAGAATGGAATAGGTGGTACTTATATATTAAAAAGCTTTATTATCTTTACGGCGTTGTGTTGTGCCTCAGACAACAATTGAGGCGATTGTGTGTATCGGTTTTTGCCGATATAACCCAGTGAAAGGCTTTCCATAATGGGAGGCTTTTTTTGTTTACGCTAACTTATGAATGGCATAATGGATAATGGATGCTGCTAATTTTGCCGTTTGGTCATCAATATCCAGTGTGGGATTGAGCTCAACTACATCCAGGGCTAATAATTTCTCTGATTCGATAATCAATTTTAAACTTTTAAGTGCAATATCCGGCGCAAAGCCCATGGGAGAGGCAGCGCTTACACCAGGGGCATATGCAGAAGAAAAGCCATCCAAATCTATGGTGGTATATAAGTAGTCCACATCCTCCATAAACTGTATTAAACGCAGTTCCACATGTTCTGAGTGGGTCATGCTAAAGTATTTTCGCTGTAAATAATAGGCATGGTTGGCCTCTGCAAATTCATATAGGTTTTTAGTGTTTGCTTCCTTTCTAATTCCCATTGCCAAATATTTAAAAGGGGTACCCTTTACTCTATGTTCCATAGCTATTTGATAAAACGGACTGCCAGAATTGTTTCCATCTGTATTGGGTCTTAAATCAAAATGCGCATCAAAATTTATGATGCCAATGGTTTTGTTTTTTGGAATATGCTCCAGTAAACCATTATAATGGCCATAGGCAAGGTCATGACTACCACCTAATATAATGGGTATGGTATTGTTGTCTAAAAATAATTTTACCGTGTTAGAAAGTTCTTTTTGTAAATCTTCCAATTCTTGATCTTTACATTCAAGGTTTCCAAAATCCAAGAGTTTTGTCTCGGTCGGTAGATGATTGGACATTTTTCCCAATTGTTTTCTTATGGCATCTGGACCAAGTTTAGCTCCTACTCTTCCTTGGTTTCTACGTACGCCCTCATCGCTACTATATCCTAACAGCGCAAAGGTCTTTTGCTTATTGTAGGGAAATTTAGAGGTAATTGTAGAAAGCTCTACTTTTTCATTCAAATACAATTGTTGGTCAGACGATTTGCCTATCCAGTTTTCTTTTTTTGGAAGTGTATAGTTTGACATATATTGTCGAATCCTTTTAATCAGTTTTACGAACTAAAAAATCTCTGTTGCCATATTTTTAAAACACGGCCAACAAAAAGATTTTAACTCTATAAAAATAACGTAATTGTAGTAAAAATCTTACATTTTTGTTATTGTTTATATATTGTTTACTTATAAAATAATGATATTTAATGATTTATGAGTGTGTTTTTTTTAAAATAAATTTTCTAGAAGAACATTTTCAACTAGGTTGGGCAATGTAATTTTAAGTGAAGGTGTACGTGCCATCTCGCGTTTAATTGCAAAAATAGCTTCTTCGTTTCTTGCCCAACTACGTCTAGAAATACCATTATTAACATCAAAGAAAAGCATACTCTTCAATTTACGTTCCGCTTCTGCCGTTCCGTCCAATACCAATCCAAAACCACCGTTCATGACTTCACCCCATCCTACACCACCACCATTGTGTATAGAAACCCATGTGGCACCCCTAAAACTATCACCAATTACATTGTGTACGGACATATCTGCGGTAAACCTACTTCCATCATAAATATTACTGGTCTCTCTAAAAGGTGAATCGGTTCCGCTTACATCATGATGGTCCCTTCCTAAAATTACCGGTGCGCATAATTCTCCTTTGGCAATGGCTGTATTGAATGCCGATGCAATTTTGGCCCTACCTTCTGCATCTGCATATAGAATACGTGCCTGTGAGCCAACGACCAGGTTATTCTGTTCCGCATCTTGTATCCATGTAATATTATCCTGCATTTGCTGCTGAATTTCTTTTGGGGCCGTGGATTTTATCTCTTTCATGACGGATAGGGCAATGGCATCCGTTTTTTGTAGATCGGCCAATTTTCCTGAGGCACATACCCATCTAAACGGACCAAAACCATAATCAAAACACATGGGGCCAAGGATGTCCTGCACATAGGAAGGATATTTAAAATCAATTTTATTTTCTGCCATAACATCAGCACCTGCACGTGATGCTTCCAATAGAAATGCATTGCCGTAATCAAAGAAATAAGTCCCCCTGGCGGCATGCAGGTTTATTGCGGCAGCATGCCTGCATAATGATTCCTGTACCTTTTTCTCAAAAGCTTTAGGGTTGCTGCCCATCATATTATTTGCTTCCGCAAACGTTAGTCCAACAGGGTAATACCCGCCCGCCCATGGGTTGTGCAACGATGTTTGGTCTGACCCAAGGTGAACATATATGTTTTCTTCATAAAAGCGTTCCCAAACATCTACCACATTGCCAATAAAAGCCAATGAAACCACCTCTTCTTGCAACACAGCCGTTTGCGTACGTTGAACAAGGGTATCCATATTATTGATCAACTCATCTACCCAACCTTGCTGATATCTTTTCCTTGCAGCCGCCTTGTTCACTTCGGCACATATGGTAATGCATCCGGCTATGTTACCCGCTTTGGGTTGTGCGCCGCTCATGCCACCTAATCCAGCAGTAACAAATATTTTACCCCGTGGGGATTCATTTCCTTTTAAAACTTTTCTAAATGCGTTCATAACCGTAATTGCCGTTCCATGTACTATACCTTGCGGGCCTATGTACATAAATGAACCTGCAGTCATTTGCCCATATTGTGTTACCCCCAATGCATTGAATTTTTCCCAATCATCTGGTTTGGAATAATTAGGAACCATCATACCGTTGGTAACAACAACACGCGGGGCATCCTTGGAAGAGGGAAATAGGCCCATTGGGTGACCAGAATACATATGCAAGGTTTGTTCATTGGTCATTTGGGACAGGTATTGCATGGTCAATAGATATTGCGCCCAATTTTGAAAGACCGCACCATTACCCCCATAGGTAATCAATTCTTGGGGATGTTGCGCAACTGCCGGGTTTAGGTTATTCTGGATCATCAACATAATAGCTGCCGCCTGGACTGTTTTTGCTGGATAGGCATCTATGGGGCGCGCGTACATTTTATAATCCGGTTGAAAACGATACATATAAATGCGTCCATAAGTCTCCAACTCATTCGCAAATTCCGGAGCTAAGACAGCATGCCAATCAGACGGAAAGTAACGCAGGGCATTTTTAATTGCCAATCGCTTTTCCTTTACAGATAATATATCTTTTCGTTTGGGTGGGTGACTAAGGCCTAATGCAGGTTCTTTTTTTGCAGGTAATTCATTGGGGATGCCTGTTAGTATCTGTTTTTTAAAGTCCATGTTATCTATTTTTACTGATTAGCAGCTTGCCCGTTAAATAAAAAGTAAGTTTAAAATATGATCGTATATATACGATAGTGGTTATTTGTGTTTATCATAAGCCAAGATTCCTTTTTTCCACATCATACAGGGTTTTAAATTGCCCTGGTTATACAGAATGTCTTGATAATTATCTGAATGAAACACGGCCAAATCAGCCAAATAACCTTCTTTTAAAATGCCCCTATCTTTAAGATTTAATGCTGCAGCCGCTCTATAGGTAATGCCTGCGAGAACTTCTGCATTGCTCAGTTTTTGAAAAGTGCCCAAAATACAGGCTTGGGTTAGTAAGTCGCCCATTGGTGCGGAACCTGGATTGTGGTCGCTGGCTATTGCAAGGGCACCGCCAGCATCTAAAAGGCTCCTTGCAGGTGTAAAAGCGCACCCTAATCCTATCGTAGCTCCTGGTAATGCGGTGGCTATGGTAGTGCTGTTGGCTAGAAGTTGTACTTCTTTTTCTGTACTTGCTTCTAGGTGGTCTGCACTTATTGCCTTGAACGCCACGGCTACCTTGCTTCCGCCAGCGGTAAACTGATCGGCATGTACGGTAATATCAAAGCCCATTTCCTTTGCCTTTTCAAAATAGGGATGAATTTGTTTTGCGCTAAACGCGCTTTGCTCTATAAAAGCATCTACACGATTGGTGAGTTGCTCTTTTTTCAAAATAGGAAAAAGTTGAGTGCTCATTTCATTTAGGTAGGCTTCTTCTGAACCCTTGAAATCTTTTGGCAACATATGTGCGGCAAGACAAGTAGGAATTAAATCTGCTATTGCCTCTTTATTTGCCTCTTTAATGGCACGGAGCATTTTAAGCTCTTCATTGACCGTTAGACCATACCCACTTTTTACTTCTAGGGTGGTAGTACCGTTCTTTAAATGCCTATTGGCTAATTTTATCGTGCTTTTCGTCAATTGCTCTTGTGTGGCCTTTCTCGTCTGGGTTACCGTATCCCATATGCCCCCACCGGCTTTTGCAATTTCTAAATATGATTTACCCGCGTTACGCATGGCATAATCATTGGCACGAGAACCTCCAAAACAAATGTGGGTATGAGCGTCTACAAAACCAGGTACACATACGTGATTTCCTTTTAATTGATGGATTTTAGCAGTGGTGTGTGTTTCCTTAAGAGCTTCAAAAGGTCCTATGGCAATGATATGTTCGTCTTTTAATACAATGCCGCCATTTGTAATAATGGATAGTTGACTATCGTTAATGGCACCTCTTAAAGGAACTTCCGTCATTGGGATAATTTGTTTAAAGGGGCCTATAAGTGTTGTTTTTTCCATGGCATCAATATACTTCGAATTCATTTGAATATTTTGTTGTTAGGGAAATGTTGTATTCTTTTTCAACACGTTCCACAACTTTTAAAATGGTTTTGTTTTGTATCATTTTTATGCCTTTTTCAATGTCATTGGAAAAAACACGATCGGCATTGGCAAATGAAACATGTTTGCGTACGGCAGTGTGGACTTCGTCCAAAAATACACCTGATTTTAGGGGTTTTCTAAATTCAAAGGCTTGTGCCGCGGTGAGCAATTCAATGGCTAGGATTTTTTCTACGTTGCCTAATACCTGCAGTGCTTTTCTACCCCCAATAGACCCCATACTAACATGGTCTTCTTGCCCTAGGGAGGTGGGTATACTGTCTGCACTAGATGGAAAACACAATCCTTTATTCTCACTGGCCAAAGCTGCCGTAGTATACTGTAAAATCATATAGCCGGAATTGATACCAGTGTCGTTCATAAGTAATTTGGGCACTCCGGGACTATTACCTTCCAATGCTAAATAAATACGTCTATCTGAAATGTTACCAATTTCCGAAGCTGCCAAACAAGCATAATCCAATGCCATGGCTAGTGGTTGACCGTGAAAATTACCACCACTTATAGTCAGTTGCCCATCTATGATGACCGGGTTATCCGTAACGGAATTCAGTTCAATTTCAACCAGTTCCTTTAAGTGTAACCAACTGTTACGGGATGCACCATGTACTTGAGGAATGCACCGAATGGAGTAGGGGTCCTGTACTTTTTCGCAATCAATATGATCTTCCATGATTTCTGAACCTTTCAATAATTTTTTGACCCTTTTGGCTACATGGATATTTCCTTTAAAAGGGCGTAGGGCATGAAGCTCGTTATAAAATGGTTTTACCGAACCTTGTAGGCCCTCTATCATCATGGCGCCAATAATATCGGCTTGAGCAAGTAAGGCATGAAATTTTGATACGACCTCTACGGCATGGGACGCTATAAATTGGGTGCCGTTGATCAAGGCCAATCCTTCTTTGGGGCCTAAGGCAATTGGTTTTAAACCGGTTTTTTTAAACAAAGATGCCGTAGTAATAACCTTGCCCTTATAGTGCACCTTTCCTAAACCTATTAAAGGAAGAAAAAGATGGGATAATGGTGCTAAATCTCCCGATGCACCTACAGAACCTTGAGAGGGTACTACGGGGATGGCATTATTTTCTATATGCCAGATAATACGCTTTAGCGTGTTCAAGGCAATACCGGAAAAACCTTTGGCCAAGGATTGGGCCTTTAAAATGAGCATTAATTTTGCAATGTTATGGTCAATGGGTTCACCTACGCCAACACTATGGCTTTGAAGAATGTTGGATTGTAAGATACTAGTTTCCGATTTTGATATTTTAGTGGTGCATAAAGGTCCAAACCCGGTATTGATACCGTAAACGGGTTGCCCTTTTTCAACAATGTACTGAACAATGTTCCAGCTATTGTTGATTTTTTCTACTGTTTCATTGGAAATAATTATTTCTGTTTTTCCTTTGGCAATGGATAAAGCCTTTCCCACAGTCAACCAGTCTTCCCCTAACCTAAATGCCTGTACATTCATAATTTTATTATCTGAAGATTTATCTAAAATTAATGACTATTTTTAATAATCGGTAATATCAATTTTGTTATCAATTCATAACTATGGGTAATCAAATAGAGATGCGGCATTTAAGCTATTTTTTGGCAGTGGCGCAAGAATTACATTTTAGGAAGGCTGCTGAAAAATTGTTTATTTCCCAACCGGGGTTAAGTAGACAAATTAAGCAGATGGAAGAAATTTTAGAGACACAGCTTTTTGAGCGGAATAAGAAAAAAGTTGCCTTGACGCCTGCCGGACATTATCTAAAATATGAAGTTGCCTTTATCTTTAACCATCTAGAAAAAGTTGAAAGGCAATTAAAGCTTGTGGGTGATGGTAATAGCGGTGAACTGCGAATTGGATTTTTGGGGTCTGCCATGCAAGATGTAATTCCCAGTCTGTTATTGAAAATTAAAGAGAACTACCCTAGAATAAGAACATCGTTAGAAGAACTCTCCAATACCTCTCAAGTTGATGCGGTTTTGAACGATCGTTTAGATATGGGCTTTGTACGCCTATCCCGTGTTCCAAGTACCTTACAGATGAAAACGGTGTATAAGGACTCTTTTTCCTTGGTACTACCAGAACGCTACCCTATGATAACAAGAGAATTTGAAGGTATGCATCAATTTGCCAATGATGAGTTTATTCTTTTTAGTCAGGCCTATAGTCCTTATTATTATGACACTATCATAAGTATTTGTAAGGATGCAGGTTTTGTACCTAAGGTTTCGCACAAATCTGTACATGCGCATACTATTTTTAAGCTGGTAGAAAACCATATGGGTATCGCTATTGTGCCCACAGCTTTGCAAAATGGTTTTCAGATGCGGGTAAAGTTCATTGAACTTAAGAATATTCCTCAAAGAGCGGAGTTGTCCGTAATATGGAAAAAGGAGCATACCAATCCGGTATTGAAAAATTGTACCGACTTACTCGTTTAGGCTGTAGTGTCTTTTGAAATTGGTAAACTAAAAAAGAATGTTGAGCCTTCGTTAAGCGTGCTCTCAATCCAAATACGGCCATGATTGCTTTCTACCAATTCTTTACAAATAGACAAGCCTAAACCGGTACCTTTTTCATTTTCTGTACCGTAAGTGGTATAGTTTTCATTGCTTTTAAAAATCTTATTGACCACTTCTTGGGTCATGCCAACACCATTATCATTGACCGAAATGATTAGGTCATTAATTTGCGGTGTACAACTTACAGTAATGATGCCATTGTTAGGTGTAAACTTTAAGGCATTACTTATTAAATTTCTTAGGATGATATCCACATGGTCTTTATCTGCCCATACGGTCGTGTTAGGGTCTACTTTGTTGATAGTGGAAATAGATTTGTTTGTCGCTATTGCCTTTTTCAATGTATAATTGTTTTCTACTACTTCATGCAGATTTACTTGTGAAGGTTTTGTGGAGGTGCCAGACATTTGAGACGATGCCCATGAAAGTAAGTTGTTCATTGTAAAGTTAAGGTGCCCCACATTTTGTGAAATTGTAGGAATAAATGATAAAAACTCCGTAGTTTTTAGCTCTCCGGAAATTAGCAGGTTTAACAGGCTTTGTAATGATCCCATAGGTCCTTTGAGGTCGTGACCTATTATGGAAAACAACTTGTCTTTTGTAGCGTTTAGTACTACTAACTTTTCTTTACTTTTTGCCTGTTCTATAGTTTTTATATTTAATTCATCTATCAGTTCTTTTCTAGTATTAGATACTCCTTTAATATAAAACAGTGCTCCACCCAAAATTAGCAGTGATATTAAAGCTATACCGATCAATATATTTTGTGTAGCTAATTTTTGATTTATTTTTAATCGCTCTAATTCTTGCTCGTTTTTAAGGTTGTTCTCTGCTAGGGTAATCTTAAGCTTGTTTTCGTTATTGGCTACGTTTAAAGAGTCGTTTAAATGATTATATAACGATAAGTAACGATAGGCTTCCTTGTAATCTTGCTGTTTTAAGGATATTTCATGAAGTAATTTTGTAGCATGGTTTATACCAATAGTGTACTTTCTTTCTTTAGCCAGGTCCAATACATCAAGAGTTTTCGTTTTTGCGGTGCTTAAATTATTATTGGCCAAATCTACTTTAGCAAAACCTAAATTGGTTTCAATTTGTTGCTTGGTGTCTTTTGAACCTTTAAGAACGTTGTTTGAAAGGGTAAAATGGTGTAATGCATTGTCAGGATTATTGTTGATTAATGCGATATTTCCTAAGGTTATTAGGGCGTCAGATTCCCAACTGGTCATTTTCTTTACACTTGAAATAGCTATGGATTTTTGGCAAAATTCTTTACTAAGGTCATATGCTCCACGGCTAAAATGCAAACTTCCTATATTGTTTAATATTTGGGCCCTATTGACCGAGTCTGGTTTTTTTTCAAGCATGTCTAAGCATGAATTATAAAAGACCAATGCTTTATCATATTCTCCTATTCTAGATAATATGGTACCTGCATTATTAGAGAAAGAATAAACTTTTTCTGTATTGTTAATTTGTTTGGCATAGGCGAGTCCAATTTGATTGTATTCAAATACCTTGTGTAATTGGCGTTTTAAAAAATGGGCAAGTCCTAGAACATTAATACAATTTAAGTACACATCTTCTGCATCTATATCCTTGGCATAGGTAAGGGCATCTTGCGCTAAATCTATGCCTATATCATAATCCCCTTTGTTTACCGTGGCACGAGCTATGGTTTCATTTGCCATGGCAATTCCTTTTTTATAGTTTAGGTCTAGGCTTAATGATTTTATTTTTTGACCTAAAATCAGTGCGCTATCGGCATTTTTTCTTGCAAGAGTCTGTGTTAGGGTGTAAAGACTATCTATGTAGGGCTTGGAGAAAGGCTTTTCTCCCTGTAGATTAATAGTTTCCTTTAATAGTACGTTCTGGGAGCTTAAGAGGTTAAAAGCTAATAAGATAATAATAAGGCCTAATTGCTTCATTTTTAATTTAAAACACAATTTTGACATGCTCCTATATATAAGTAGGTTTTGCTACAGGCGAATTGGTTAGGTTGATAATCTATACTATTGTTCAGCTTACTAGTTTTAAATGACATCAATCATCAAAAATGTAAGAAAATTCTTGTATTTATATTAAAGTTAAGAATTTTTTATGATTTGTCGATTAGATTTAACTTGATTTATGGATGAACAAAAAGGGTATAATTGTAGTTTGCTTTTATCAAGCATATCTTTGCTTGATAATTTCACCTTAATGCAAAGGACCTATAAATTGATTAAGAAATGATATTTGATATAATAAAAAAGAGACGTTCCGTTTTTCCGGTTCAATATAATAGTCAACCTATTGCCAAAGAGGATATTGCACGTGTGCTTGAGGCCGCCAATTGGGCACCCAACCATAAATGTACCGAGCCGTGGCGATTTAAGGTGTTACAAGGTGAGGCCAAAACGCGTTTAGGTACGTTTTTATCAAAAAAATATGAGGAGTTAGACCCTAGGCCTAAGGCAATGAAAATTAAAAAACTGCAAGAAAATCCGCAAAGAGCCGCTGCTATAATTGCCATTTGTATGCAAAGAGACCCTAAAGAATCATTGCCAGAATGGGAGGAGATTGCCGCAGTTTCAATGGCTGTACAAAATATGTGGCTACTATGTACGGAAATGGGTATAGGGAGTTATTGGTCTTCCCCCGGATTAATTACATATATGAACGAATTTTTTGACCTGGAGGAAGGTGAAAAATGTTTAGGCTTTTTCTACATGGGTAATTTTGATGGTGACTTAGGTGAAGGCAAACGTGAGCCCATTGAAAACAAAACGGACTGGATTACCGAGTAATTCTAGTCTAATTGAAAAAAGGGAACAGGGCATTACTATGCTCCCAAGCTTTGGAAATAAAAAGACCTAAATAGACTATGGCCACAAGGAATTTCATAAAAGTTCCGGTCAAAAACCCTAAGAATGAACCAAAGGCCGCTTTCGTAGCGGTTTTTTTGTCCGCCTTATTTAATAATTCACCTATCAAAGCTCCTATAAAAGGCCAAATAATAATACCAAAAGGGCCAAATATGGGAAAGATAAGGGCAACTACAAGACCAATTGTTGTTCCTATTACCCCTGCTTTGGTACCACCAAATTTTTTGGTGCCTATGGCAGGTATCATATAATCTAAGGCAAATACTAGTAAGGCAATGGCCAAAGTAATTCCCAAAAATGTCCAATTCATGGTAATGGCACTAGTAGAATAGAGAAGTAATAATCCTATCCAGCTAATGGGCGGACCTGGTAATACGGGTAAAAAACTGCCCAATATCCCTATTAACATAAAGATAAAACCAAGTATTAATAAAGCTATGTCCATTTAATTTCTTTTCATTATTTATTATTAGACTAAGATAGGCCTCAATTGTTACAACATGTAAGTTCACTTTAAAATTTTTCAACTAAAAAATTAGTTTAAACTAAATATTTAGTTATATTTGAAAAACAAACTAAAACTTTAGTTGAATGAAACAGTTAACAAAAGCCGAGGAAGAGGTTATGCAAATACTATGGCAATTGGAAAAGGGGAATGTAGCATCTATCATAGAAAAATTGCCAGTGCCCAAACCTGCGTACAATACGATATCTACCATTGTTCGCATTTTGGAGAGCAAAGGCTTTGTAGGTCATGAACAAGAAGGTAGGGGGCATATTTATTTTCCCTTGGTCAAGAAGACAGACTACAGTAACCAATCTATTACTCAATTGGTGGACAAGTATTTTCAAGGTTCGTTCAAAAGTATGGTGTCTTTCTTTATGAAGAAAAACGACATGAGCTTAACGGAATTGGAAGCTGTTATGAAGGAAATTCAGAAACAGGACAATTCTTTAGATGAAAAAATAAATAAATCTTAAACCCCTGTTATATGTTACAGTATGTTCTAGAATGTATCGCTTTTCAGTTGTTGTTTTTAATGATTTATGATTTCCTTTTAAAGCGCGAAACTTTTTTTCAATGGAACCGTGTTTATCTTTTGGCAACCTACATGCTTTCATTGATATTGCCATGGGTTAAAATTGAGGCATTTAAACAACAGATACCGCAAGATTTTGTTCCGTATCCAGAGTTTTGGTGGAACATGCAAAAACCGGAAATAGCGGTAATGCCAACAGAAACTCCATTTTTACAACTCAGTTGGCAAGAAGGAATTTTTTATGGTGGTATGTTGGTAGCATGTGTGTTGTTTCTATTAAAACTACGCCAGTTATATCTTTTGAAAAAACAGGGCAACCACATAAAATATGAGGAGTTTACCCAAATTATCATCAGTAATAGCTCAATGGCTTTTTCATTTTTTAAATCTATATTCCTTGGTGATAAAGTGGTGGCCAAAGAACATGATACCATTATTGCCCATGAATTGGTGCATATTAGACAGGGCCATACGTGGGATTTATTATTCTTTGAACTCATGCGCGTTATTGCCTGGTTTAACCCCTTGGTATATGTGTACCAAAACAGGACGGCAGAGCTTCACGAATTTATTGCGGATGCCCAAGTAAACAAAGAGCAAAAACCCGCTCATTACCAACAGTTGTTATCTCAGGTCTTTGAGACGGAACATATATCGTTCATCAATCAATTTTTTACCAAATCATTAATCAAAAAACGAATAGTCATGTTACAAAAATCAAAATCGAAAAACGTATTTAAGTTAAAGTATTTATTGATGATTCCTTTAGTATTGGGAATGTTAATTTATTCAAGTTGTGAAAGTGATACCGCACCTAGCGAATTAAAAAATCAGGAGTTATCCTTAAATGACGAAGCTCTAATTGAAGAGATAAAACTTGAAATAAAGCAGGCAAAAAATCAATATGGAGAAAACTGGTTTATAGAAATGCCTAATGTATTTGGAGACCATCAATCTAAAGACTTTTATATACAAACTAAAAAGGAATATTTTAGAAGTAGTCTAGGTTTTATTTTTTATATGTCTGATTTGATGCAGAAGTATCCTGGTAAATTGAAAATTGATGTGGCATCTATGACCTATCCTTCAGAGAAGGAGTATACTAATTATGTAAAGAGAGAAAAGGCATTTCAAATTCTAGATCAAAATCTTAGAATATCAGTTAATGATAAAGATATGTCCATCAGTTTAATATTAAAAGATGATAAGAATTTAGGGCCAGGTGATTGGATAACTGTAAAAGATGTAAAAGATTTGACAGGGAGTGAAATAAAAAAGGTCAATACAGCTCTTGAAGAAATTAAAGGTACACCCAGAAATGTTGTAATTAAAGATGAACAATATTCATTTTTGATATTAAATAAAATACGCAAACCTCTGGATTTAGATTTTTTGGAAGAATCAAAAAACGATGCTGTTGGGAAAAGTGAGCCAACAAAAACCATGTCATTTGCAACTATAAATCAAGTTCCTATTTTTCCGGGCTGTGAAAATGCTTCGGACAAGCGAGCGTGTTTTAATGATAAAATTCAACTTCATATCAGTAAAAACTTTAGATACCCTATAGAAGCTCAAGAAGCCGGCATACAAGGCAGGGTAAGCGTTATGTTCATGATAACGGAAGAAGGGGCCATAGATAATATACGTACAAGAGGACCGGATAAACTATTGGAAGATGAGGTAGAACGTATTATAAAAAAATTACCTTCTATGACAGCCGGTAGGCATGAAGGTAAGAACGTAAATATTCCTTATTCAATTCCGGTTACTTTTAAATTACAGTAAGTGAAACAAGTTGCCATCCTTATTTTATGTATAAACATACGAATTGCCGGTGCTCAAACACCGGCAATTAGTATTGCAGACAGTCTTTATTCCTTAGGAGATTACTCCAAGGCCATAAATGCTTATGCAGAAATAGGAGGAAGTATTGCGGGGTTGCAAATTGCTAGAAGTTATAATGCCATTGGTAATTTTGAAAAGGCGATTATTGAATATGAACATCTAACTTCAGAAAATAATAGCAACCAGTTGGCCCTCTTTGAACTTGGTAAGCTCCTGCTAAAAACAAATCAGTTTAACAAGGCCATACCGGTATTTATACGGCTTGATAGTCTAAACTCAGAAAACCCGGAATTCCAATTTTACCTAGGAGAGGCCAAAAGAAAAGAAGGGAAGGTTATAGCTAGTCTTAACCATTATAAAAAGGCAATTACCTTGGATAGTACTCATCTAAGAAGTCTGTTTCAACTTGCAAAATATTATACTGTAAAGCAAGAAAGAGACATGGCGCTAAACTATATTGAAAAAGGTTTAGATTTTTATGGGAACGATGTGTCTTTTATTAATCTTAAGGCCCTGGTTTTGTTTAACGACTATCAATATGAAAATGCAATACCTTGGTTTGAGAAAGTTTTGGAGCTGGGAGAAACCAAGGACTATGTATATGAAAAATTAGCCCATAGTTATAACCATAATTGGGAATTTGAAAAGGCAAAGGAAGCATATAATATTTTATTGGATCGTGATGATGAGAACTCACAAACCTATTTTAGTATGGCCAAGGTTTATGTAAAAGAGAAAAAATTGGACAGCGCCAAATTATATGTTAAAAGGGCTATGGAAGTGCAAAAACCTATTTTTGCTCAAGGTTATAACGCATTGGCCGAGATAGCAAGGCAACAAAATGAAGTAAACAAAGCCTTTTCATACTATGAAATGGCACATGGGGAAGACCCGCAAGATGCCCGTATTTTTTATAATGTTTGCACTATGTATGATAATATAGGAAGCAACCCAAAGAAGAAGCTGGAGTATTATGAAAAATTCCTAAAGCAGTTTCCAAATGAACAGCCCTTTTATTATGAAACCATACGAAAACGCATCAAGGAATTAAAGGAACAAATCCATTTTTCAAAAGATTAAACTGCTTAAAAAATCGTAATTTCCCCTTTAGAACAGGTGTGATGAAACGATATTTGCTTTTCTTGTTAATTGCTTTGTTAAGTTCTTGTACCTTCTTTGAATCCAAAGAAAAAAGAACCCAAGAACTTATTAATGAAGAATTGGGCCAAATAGACTGGAATACGGTAGACTCTTACCCTTTTTTCTATACCTGTGATGAAGCGGCATCTAAGACGGAACAGAAAATATGCTTTGAAGAAACACTGATCTCTCATTTTCAGCAAACTCTAAATGATTTTGAATTTACCCTCAATGATACGGATAGCGAAACAATACATGTAACATTTATCATTGATACCTTAGGGATGATCAAGGTCGTTGATATAGAAAAAGATGCATCTGTATTGGAACAAATGCCAGAATTTGATGGTATTATTACGCAAAGCTTAAAGAATCTTCCTAAACTTGCACCCGCTTTAAAGCAGGCAAAACCGGTAAATTCTAAATACCGTATTCCGGTACAATTAAACACAAATTAAGAATTTGGCTAACGAGAAAATAATATTGGGGATAGATCCTGGTACTACCATTATGGGCTTTGGCCTCATAAAAGTAGTGAACAAAAAAATGGAGTTTGTTCAAATGAACGAGTTGTTGCTTCAAAAATACAATGACCCCTACACCAAATTAAAACTCATTTTTGAGCGCACCATAGAACTAATAGATACCTATCACCCCGATGAGATTGCTATTGAGGCCCCGTTCTTTGGAAAAAACGTCCAATCTATGCTTAAATTGGGTCGTGCACAAGGGGTAGCTATGGCTGCCGGATTATCGCGTCAAATACCCATTACGGAATACTTGCCCAAAAAAATAAAAATGGCCATTACCGGAAACGGAAATGCCAGTAAAGAGCAAGTGGCCAAAATGTTACAAAGCATGTTGAACTTAAAAACACTTCCAAAAAACTTGGATAGCACAGATGGTCTTGCCGCTGCCGTCTGCCATTTTTATAATGAAGGCAGGGTTGAAATTGGTAAAAGTTACACCGGTTGGGATGCATTTGTAAAGCAAAATGAGAAAAGGGTTAAGAAGTAGTTCTCAGTAGGCAGTATCAGTATTCAGTTGGCGGTACCAGTATTCAGTTGGCAGTATCAGTTAGTAGTATCAGTATTCAGTAGCAGGTGGTAGTAGTAATAAATAAATTTATATGCAGTTTCAAGATTTATTGGCTTATAAGAAGTCTTTTGCGCTTGCAATGAAAATATTTCATATTTCAAAAAACTTTCCAAAAGAGGAGAAATATTCTTTGACCGATCAAATAAGACGTTCTTCTAGAAGCGTAAGTGCTAATATTGCAGAAGCATATCGTAAAAGAAGTTATCCTAAGCACTTTATAAGTAAGTTGACTGATTGTGATGCGGAAAATTCTGAAACTCAAACTTGGCTAGAGTTTGCGTTTCAATGTGAATATATAGACCAAAAAACTTTAAATGATTTTAAAAAAGATAGTGAAGAAGTGGGTAAGCTTTTAAATTATATGATAAATAATCCAAGTAAATTCGGTTCAGAATAGGAACTGAAAACTGAAACTGTCAACTGAATACTGTCAACTGTCAACTGTCAACTGAATACTGATACTGCCTACTGAAAACTGAACATATGTCCGGAATCTACATCCATATTCCTTTTTGCAAGCAGGCTTGCCATTATTGCGATTTTCATTTTTCTACCTCCATGGGGAAGAAGGAGACCATGGTGAACGCATTGTGTAAGGAGATAGAAATGCGTAAAAATGAGTTTATAGGTGAAACGGTAGAGACCATCTATTTTGGCGGGGGTACACCATCTGTGCTACAGACCTGTGAAATTGAACAGTTGCTACATACTGTTCGCGAACATTACACCGTTATTGCCAACCCGGAAATAACTTTAGAGGCCAACCCAGATGATCTATCCGAAGAAAAAATACTGCAACTGGCAGCTAGCCCTATAAACCGATTAAGTATTGGTATCCAGTCTTTTTTTGAGGAAGATTTAAGGTTGATGAACAGGGCGCACAATGCCCAAGAAGCGGAAAAATGCTTACAGTTGGCAAAACAATATTTTAATAATATTTCTATTGATTTAATTTACGGCATGCCCAATATGAGTGTTGCACGCTGGAAAGAAAATATAGATAAAGCCTTGCATTATGATATTCCGCACATTTCTAGTTATGCTCTCACGGTAGAACCTAAAACCGCACTGGCAAAATTTGTTGAGGAAGGATTGATCATTCCTGCTTCTGATGAAGAGACACAAGCGCATTTTAACCTTTTGAACAAAACATTGTTGAATGCTGGTTATGATTGCTATGAAATTTCCAATTTTGGTAAACCTGGGTACTATTCAAAAAACAATTCTGCCTATTGGCAACAAAAAAAGTATATAGGCATTGGTCCGTCCGCACATTCTTTTGATGGGGTACGTAGGGGGTGGAACGTTAATAACAATCCTAAGTATATGAAATCCATCAATGCAGGTATGCTGCCCATTGAGGAAGAAATTCTATCTACCACAGATAGGTACAATGAATATATTATGACCGGACTCCGAACTATTTGGGGCGTATCTATGGATAGGATAAAGTCGGATTTTGGAGAAAAGTATAAGGAGTATGCCCTCCTACAGGCCGAAAAATATATTACCGAACATTTGCTTTTCTTTGATGGTGATGTATTAAAAACTACCCAAAAAGGTATGTTCTTGGCAGATGGTATTGCATCGAATTTATTTATGGTCAATTTAAAATGAGTCATAGCTTTTAGTTCTCGCCACCTAAATGTATTTTGGTTTCAGGATAAAACAGTGCCACTAAACTTTTAAGAACATTAGTTGTTTAAAAACGTCACGCTATTCTGGCACCAGATACGGGTAACAGACCAAAAAGTTGTATTTTTCTACTTTATAGAATTTATACATAGCCAGCCATAAACCGTCCAATTTACAATGAAAGCAACAATTCATCATAAAGATTATGCATATCAAATCGACTTATCTAAACCCATAGATATTTCAATTGCTATTTCTGGTGGTAAAGAGAACGTAAATGCGTGGTATGTAGATGCTCCAAAGATAGAACCGCATCAAGAAGGCGATTTTGTTGGGGCGGTAGAGAACGGTGCTTCCACCAATTTTTTTGACATCAGCTTTAATCCTCACGCCCATGGTACACATACGGAATGTGTGGGTCATATTTCTAAAGAACATCAATCTATAAATCAACAAATTCATCAATTTTTTTATTTTGCTTCATTGGTTTCCATTTCACCAGAAGAAAGAAACGGTGATGTTGTCATTACCAAGGAGCAGCTCATAAAGGCCATTGGTGAAGATTCACCTCAGGCACTGGTCATACGTACCTTGCCCAATACAACGAACAAGTTAAACAGACAATATTCACATACCAATCCGCCATATATTTTAGAAAATGCCATGGAATATATACGTGAAAGAGGGGTAGAACATTTGTTAATAGATTTACCTTCCGTAGACAAGGAAAAGGATGATGGAGCACTTTTGGCTCATAAGGCTTTTTGGAATTTTAATGGAAACGTACGGGTAGGAGCAACTATTACAGAATTTATTTATGTGGATGATGCCATTAGCGATGGTCTGTATTTTTTAAATCTTCAGATAGCACCTTTTGAAAATGATGCAAGCCCCAGTAGACCGGTAATGTATAAAATAATAGCAAAATGAAAAATCTTTTAAAATTAGAAGAAGTAACACTTATGGTACTGGGCATATTTATGTTTGGTTTGTTAGGATATTCTTGGTGGTGGTTACCGGCCTTGATCTTAGTGCCAGATATAAGTATGGCAGGGTATCTCTTTGGTCCAAAAGTAGGGGCGGTTTGTTATAATATTGCACACCATAGGGGCGTAGCGGTGTTATTGTACTTTGTAGGAATCTATTTTTTATTGCCTATTGTTCAATTAATAGGTACAATTCTTTTCATCCATACGGCCATGGACCGTATCTTTGGGTACGGACTTAAATATGAAAAAGGCTTTAAGTTTACCCATTTGGGGGAAATAGGAAATACAAATGGATAATATATTCGATACAGTTCTTGGCTTAATTTTAGGGGCTATTGGTACCTATTGGGTCTTTACTTTTTTTAGGGGAAAGAAATCCAAGGAAATTACCACCCATCAATCTACGGTACTTTTAGAAAAAATGAAGAGTGTATGTAAGCTCATCTCGGTAGAAGGTGATTTTGCCGAAATCTATAAGTACGAGAATGTCAAGGACTTCATGAGCTTGGTCAGTAGTAAGAAAAAAGCCTTGGTCGTCATTAAGGCAAAAGCCCACATAGGTTATGACCTTAATAAATTAATGATGCACGCAGATGAGGATAGAAAATTGATCGTATTGGATAATTTTCCGCAACCAGAGGTATTGAGTATAGAACCTGAGCTGGAGTTTTATGATATTAAAAGCGGATTTTTCAACTTTTTTGTACCGGAAGATTTAACCAGGTTAAATGCAGAAGCCAAAACCCATATCCGTGAGAAAATACCGGAAAGTGGTCTTATGGAAAATGCACGAAAAGAAGCTTTGCAAACCGTATTGATCATGGAGAAAATTGTAGAAACCATAGGGTGGAAACTGGACTACACGGCACTTAAAATTCCACAACAACAAATAGAAAAGTTAGAAGAGTAACCATAACCCATTATTATTTAAAAATGAAAAACATAATTTGTATTCTTGCAATAACCTTAATGACCAGTATTAGTTTTGGTCAAAATGAAAATGAAATGAAAACATTTGATTCCAACTTTACGCATACGGTATTTTTTTGGTTAAAAAACCCAGATAGTGCTACTGACCGTGCGGCTTTTGAAACTTCACTTAAGAAATTCTTGGACAACTCCGGTTATGCCAAAACTAAATTTATTGGTACACCGCCTAAAGCAAGTAGAGATGTGGTAGATGGCTCGTTTACCTACTCATTGATCGTTACTTTTGAATCTGATGAGGCACAACAAGCTTATCAAGATGAAGCCCCACATAAGTTGTTCATAGAAGAATCTAGCGACTTGTGGACCAAGGTGATTGTTTATGATTCTAAAGGCATCTAGCCATACCTTGTGGTGGTCATAAGACATGCCATTAAAGCAGATGCTGCTCGTATTGCCAATTTACATGCCCTAAGTTGGCAACAGCATTATAGAGAAGCTTTTAGTAGCCATTTTTTGGATGTTGAGGTTTTTGATGAACGGTTAAAGGTTTGGCAGAAACGCCTCCATAATAAAAATGACCGTCAACATGTTCTTGTAGCTGAAGAAAACGGCAGTTTATTGGGTTTTATTTGTTCCTATTTTGATGAGCACCCAATATATGGTACCTATTTGGACAATCTTCATGTAAGCGTACAGGCAAAGGGTAGGGGAATAGGTACGCAATTGATGGCTAAGCTGGCCGAGGAACTCATCAGTAGAAAATCTAATCTTGGTTTTTATCTTTGGGTATTGACCACGAACACCCCGGCTATATTGTTTTATGAAGGATTGGGTGGTAAGGCATTAGATACTGTAGAGGCAAACGACATTGGAGATTCAACCTTTTTCAAGACCAGATATGTATGGAACAATATGTCAGATTTCTTAGGATTGGTGGCTTTGAGGATTTAAGTACTTGGTATTAAGTTTTAAGTACAAAGTACAAAGTACTGAGTAATAAGTATGAAGGTGGTATATTTTGTTTAAAGTATTATGAAATCTTTTAATATTACATAATGAACATAGAAGAATTTAGGGCGTACTGTCTGGCTAAAAAAGGAGTTACCGAAGGTTTTCCGTTCGATGAAAAAACTTTGGTCTTCAAGGTCATGGGCAAAATGTTTGCGGTTAGTGGCCTTGAACGTATACCCTCACAAGTGAATCTTAAATGTGATCCAGATAAAGCTATAGAACTTCGTGAAAACCATGATGGTATTATTGAAGCTTGGCATATGAGTAAAAAACATTGGAACGCAGTTTATATAGAAAGTTTACCTCCAGATTTCATTAAAGGCCTTATTGATGATTCCTATGATATGGTTGTGGCAAAATTCACCAAAAAATTAAAAGCGGAGTTAGATGCCCTTTAACAGCATTTGGTAATAGCATTCTTAGTTTAAGAAAAAAAGTCTGGTTACTCATTCAAAAGGGGTGTTCACTCATTTAAGGTTTTTTTCTTCTATTAGATTTTGGTAATTGATAGTGCATCTAAAAGCACTATTTATGAAGTATCACAGAGCGCCTCAAGAAGTAAATGCCGGATCCATGGCAGATATCGCTTTCTTATTATTGATTTTTTTCTTGGTCACCACATCTATAGAAAATGATGTAGGGCTAAACCGTTTATTGCCACCTGAAAAGACTGACGATATTGTAGATATAAAAGAGCGGAACCTTTTTGAAATTGTAATTAACGATAGTGATGATATAATGGCTGAAAATGAAATAGTTCAGCTTGAAAATCTTAGGTCGCAAGTAATTGATTTTATAGATAACGGGGGGTTATTGGTAGACAAAGATGGTTATTGTGATTACTGTAAAGGATCCCGTTTAGATATTTCCTCCGAGAATCCCACAAAAGCTATAATATCCTTAAAAGCATCACGTAATACAAGTTACCCCATTTATGTAGCGGTGCAAAATGAGATTATAGGAGCATATAATCATTTAAGGAACAGAGAAAGTTTAAGGGTGTTCGGCACCTCCTTTGAAACTATGTATGAAGAATATTATAGTGAAGAAACAGCGGAAACTAAAAAAGAAAAATTAAAGGAGCAACTTGAATTTGTAAGAGAATTATATCCCCAAAAAATTCTAGAAGCGGAAACTGTAAAAAATTAATGTTATGATAAGATTTAATAAAAATACTTCCAATAGAAAATTGCCGCCTGTCTCTACAGCTTCATTACCTGATATCGTATTTATTCTGCTGTTTTTCTTTATGACCGTTACCGTAATGAAGAACCAAAATCTTTTGGTGGCCAATACTTTGCCTAAAGCTACGGAAACCGAAAAATTAAACAAGAAGGATCGTGTTATAGAAATTTTTATAGGTGCGCCTACTATAGAGGGTACAATGGGTTTGGGGAAAGAACCTAGAATACAAATGGGTGAAAAATTTATTTCACTGAACGAGTTGGAGGATCATGCATTACAGGCCTTAGCGAAAATGCCAGAACACTTAAGAGGAGTGGCAACGGTTTCAATAAAAGCTGATGTAGCTATAAAAATGGGTATAATAGAAGATGTAAAGAAAAAACTTAGGACAGTGAACTTGTTAAAGATAAATTATACCACTTATGACGGCAATGTATTTGACAATCTGAATCAATAAAAATAATAAAGTTGCTTCATTTTTTACAGTCCTATTAGTAAAGGATGAGCACTAAAGTTAAGACTTTGATTAGATGCCCTCTAAAAGTATTACCGCTATCAATTTCTAAGAGTATCTTTGCATACTTAAAACGTTAGGGGCAGAATGAAGAATTTATTGGAATTATATAACCAAAGAGTTATAAAATTTGAAAAGGAGGTTGCGGAACTCAATCAAAATTTACAGCTTCTCAGTACATTAAGATTGGTAGTATTTCTTCTAACCGCCGTAGCGGTATATTTTGCCGCTGTAAATGCAAAATATGTTCTAGGGACTTTAATTGTAGGTATTCCGTTGTTTTTGTATTTAGTTTCAAAGCATGCAAATATTAAAGCAAAAAAGGCAAAGGCAAAAGAGTTGGTTGCCATAAATAACTTGGAAATTCAGGTTTTGCACCGTAATTATAGCCAACTGGCCACTGGCAAAGAATTTAATCAAGGGGCACATTATTTTAGCCAGGATATTGACCTTTTTGGTAAAGGTTCTTTTTTTCAGATCAGTAATAGAACCCAACTGAAAGAAGGCGGTGAAAAATTGGCCGCTATTTACTTGGAAAACTCCATTAAAGGGATCACTCAAAAACAACATGCTGTAAAAGAAATAGGGGAGATGATAGATTGGCGTCAGGAATTTTCTGCTTTGGCCTCACTTACCAAAACGGAGACTTCCACAAAAACCATCACCCACTGGTTGGAGAATTATATCCCTTTCGTTCCTAAGGCAATGCAATATATACCATGGGTGTTTTCCATATTGTCCATTGCTGTATTTGTGGCCTATTTTTTTAATTTGATTCCAGAATCATTATTGATTTTATGGTGGGCTTTAGGATTGATAATTGTGGGACTTTTTACCAAAAAGGTCATGAAATTAGGACAAGATGCCTCTAAATTAAAATCCACCTTTGACCAGTACAACCAATTATTGGCCATGGTTGAAAACACTAGGTTTACATCTGACTTATTAAAAAAGGAACAGGCTAAAATTATAAGTAAGGGCGAAAAGAATGCCAAGGTGCTGAAAAAATTTGCAACCTTATTGGGGAATTTGGACCGCAATAATAACCTCCTATATATTTTAATTGCGAACGGATTTTTTCTGCGCTCTTTGGTAGACTGCCTTGCTATTGAAAAATGGATTGCGGCACACGGCAAAGAAGTTGGTAAATGGTTTCATGCCATTACTTTTTTTGATGCTTATAATAGTTTGGGGAATTATGCGTTTAACCATACCTCGTTTACGTATCCAAATATTGTAGATAGCAAAGAGGTACTACGCGCTAAACAAGCGGGTCATCCATTACTTGATCCATCTAAAAGTATCCTGAACGATATTTCAATTGATAGTGGGGAATTCTTCATTATTACGGGGGCCAATATGGCAGGGAAAAGTACCTTTTTACGAACAGTTTCCCTACAGATTATGATGGCTAATGTAGGCCTGCCGGTCTGTGCGGAAGCGGCAACGTATTCGCCCATTAAATTGATTACGAGTATGCGGACTACAGATTCCCTAACCGATGATGAATCTTACTTTTTTTCAGAATTGAAGCGTTTGCGCTACATTGTTGATGAAATTCAAAACGACCGCTATTTTATTGTACTGGACGAAATATTAAAAGGAACCAATAGTACGGATAAAGCACTTGGGTCAAGAAAATTTGTGGAGCGTTTGGTAAAGAGTAAGTCTACAGGTATTATTGCTACTCATGACCTAAGCCTATGTGAAGTGGCTACGGAATACCCCATGGTTAAAAACCACTATTTTGATGCCGAAATCATTAATAATGAACTTCATTTTGATTACACTTTTAAAGATGGAATCTGTCAGAATATGAATGCCTCCTTCTTGTTAAAGAAGATGGGTATTGTGGAGTAGTGTATGCCAAAATGGTATCACTTTCTAGTTGTTTAAATAGGTAATTACAGATAAAGTAGCGTCATGGATTCATTGACTCAAATAGTTTTAGGAGCAGCGGTAGGTGAAGTCGTCCTTGGAAAAAAAGTAGGAAATAAGGCCATGCTTTTTGGTGCTATAGCAGGTACCATTCCAGATTTGGATGTTGTGGCCCGTTATATTTTTGATACGGTAACCGCTACGGAAATTCACAGGGGCTTTAGCCATTCCATATTCTTCTCGGACTTGTTTGCGCCTATATTTGGGTGGTTGGTATGGCAGTTGAATAAAAAAGATAGGGCAAGCTGGATAGATTGGTCATGGCTCATGTTTTGGGGTTTGTTCACCCACCCTATTTTAGATGCCTTTACCACTTGGGGCACCCAATTGTTCTGGCCATTTTCTAACCGACTGGCCTTTCAAAGCATATTCGTAATCGACCCACTGTATACGCTGCCGTTTTTAATTTGCCTTATTTTGGCATTATTTCAAAATCGTACTTCTTTAAAACGATTAAAACTTGCTAGGCTTGGTCTAATTCTTAGCAGTTCCTATTTGGTGTTGACCTTGTTGTTAAAAGGTGTGGCCTTTCAACAATTCAAAAATGCTTTGGTTACGCAAAATATCGTATATAAAGATGTAAATACCAGGCCGGCACCTTTTAATACCGTGCTCTGGATGGCAAATGTTGATACGGATGATGCCTATCTTTTAGGGGAATATTCCTTTTTTGATTCGCAGCCCATATCCTTTAAACAATATCCAAAACAACATGATTTATTGGGCGGTTTGGCAGAGCATGACAAGGTTAAGCGACTTATAGCTATTACGGAAGGTTGGTATACTGTGACGGAGAAAGACGGAAAACTTTATATCAACGATTTACGGTTTGGATTAATAAGTATGGATGCAACAGAAGACCAGTTTGCCTTTAGTTATCAACTTAGTCAAAACAATGGTGAACTTACCATAACGGAAATGCCAAAATATAGAAAAGACGCAAAACGCTTATTGGCCGCTCTTTGGCAGCGTATGTCGGGGAATTGAACAATTAAAAAGGATATCCTATTGCAAAATTCAAAGTCATATTATTGTCCAAATCACTTATAAATGGGGTGTTCCAACGGTTGTTCTTGGGTAGATAAGGCACCCGTAAGGGCGATGCCAAATCTAATCGAATTACAAAATTTTGGATATCTAAACGCATGCCAAAACCTACCCCAACTGCAACCTCTGACAGCCAGTCCTTTTCAAATTTTCCGTCGGTGAACAGGGTTTGTGAAAATGTACTGTTTTGTTGATCATCCTCTATTTCAGAATAATCTCCCGTTAGCCACACATTTCCCGCATCCACAAAAAATGCGCCTTTTAGGTAGGAGAACAGGGGAAATCTATATTCTACATTAGCTTCTAATTTTAAATTTCCAGAACGGTCAAAGAAATCCGTAGATGAGTTTTCTGTTTCGGCATTAAAATTACCTGGGCCTAATGAACGTATATTAAATGCCCGCACACTATAAGGCCCGCCAGAAAAAAATTGTTTTACAAAAGGCATGGTTTCGCTATTGCCATAAGGAATACCCCAACCGGCATAGAGTCTGGAAACTAAGGTACGTTCTTTTTGCCATCGCATGTAAAAACGTAAATCAGCATCAACTTTTGCATATTGGGCAAATTCTGCTCCAAAAATGGTGTTGGAACTACTGACTAAACTAAATAGGTTACCTGCTAAATCTAAATTGGTAGAAAAGTACAGAGGATATTCTTTGCCAAGGTCGGAGACTTCATCGTAGGTAAAGCCATATATGAGTCCCGCAATAAAACGTTGGTCAAAACTTCTACGTAAAAACGGATTGTCATCAAGAATTGTTTGAAAATCATCCGTAACATTAGAAAGTCTGGAGTAATTTATACTAATTGGGTCAAATTGATGAAAGACATACTGGTTTTCTTTCCATGTATACCCAAAGGAAGTATTTATAGAACTTAAAGTAAACAACTGGCTGCGCTGCAGAAAGTCAAACCCTAGTGAAATTTTGGTTTTTGGTACGGCATATTTAAAGCGTTTTGGGGAAAAGGGTATGGATCGCGGAATAATTAAATCTGCCTTTATACCGGCTGCTATACTACTTAAATTGGAATTGTTTCCACTGGACAATTGCGCTTCATAGGAGAAATTGGTAGAAAGACTTAAGGTTTCACCACCATTGAAAAGATTTCTGTTGTGATAGGTCAAAACTAACCCTGGTCCGGTGAAACCATTGGATTTTGAAACCGCTTGTAGCTCTGCACGTAATGACCGTTTAGTCAATGGAGCCAAGTAGATATCAGCGGCTAAGGAGCCTCCATTACCATCAGTTGCGGTAGTATCTAGTTCCGTATACTGGATATTTACAAATTTATAGCTCCCTAGGGCAGAAAGCCGATTGCTGGTAAGTTTGGAACTATTGGCATCATATAAATCCCCTTCGTTGAACAGTATATAAGATTCCAATAAATCTGGTTTAAAATAAAGTTCCTTCTGTACAAAATCAATACCGTTTACTTGGGTGGTATTTTCTGCTGTCAAGGGCAGGGTGTCACCCTCAATAGCATAATTGGGATATACCGTAATAGAATCTATGGTATATGGAATGGCCGCCCGTGAGGGTACATCTTTTTTAAGTCTAAGAAATAGGTCAAATTTTCTATTTTTATATTGATTGGTATCAGCCTCAAATATCAATAAATCTTCTTGGCTATTGTAATATCCTTTTTGTTTTAGTCCGTTGTTTAGTCGCGCTCTTTCCGCTTTTAATAAATTAAGGTCAAAACGGTCGCCTTTGGAAAGGACGGTTTCTGGCAACATTTTTTTAATTTCTTCGTAAATGGGTAAGGAATCGGTTTCCAGTTTGTAATCTTCCAGGGTATAGGGAGCGGGCAGTTCTGCGGAATAATCAACGGATGCAAATTTACCATCTATTTGGGTTTTGGAATTTGTGCGGCTATAGAAAAAACCGTTGTTGTCCAATCTATTAAGAATCAATTCTTCTACCCGTTCTGGATTTACATCGGAAAAATAAACAGGTTCTTCACCAAAAGATTTGTTCAGGAATTTATAGATAAACCCTGGTTTGTTACGTTGTGCCTTGTAATGAAAAAATAAGGCAGGTTTCATCCCTAAAAATGTGGTGTTAGGGTTTGGCTCAATGAGATTGTACAATTCCGTTCTTACTTCTTTTAGGTCCTTTATATCACCTGAGGTCTCTAAATTCAACGTTGCGCCTGTATATAATTGTTCTCCTTCAGGAATAAATTTCTCAATGCCACAGGAAGCTATAAGCAAGAATGCTAAAAAAGACAGTATTTTATAAGTGTGCTTAATTTTCAATTTATAAATCAATTTTTAATATTCTTTTCCTTGGTATCCTTCTTGGTTGAATTATCCGATTTTTTTAATGGATTGAATAATTGACTGAACTTGTTGAATTCACGGTCAAAAATAAAGGCAACTCCGGTTACGATCAGCTGTCCGTCAATAATATTTTGATATTCTTGTCTTCTAAATCCTTTAAGTCTATATGTTCCTCCCTCACTTAATAGATATTCCAAGGTTACATTGCCAATGATAGGGGTTGCGGTATCGCTAGATGCGGCGCTACCTTCTACATCTACGGCACTCCCTGCCGATACGATTAACCTATCGTCAAATAATTTCTTACTGGCATTGATATTCAACTGTGTGCGATTTTGTGCAGTACCCGTCTCATAGTCTTGAAAACTGTCCAGGTCAAACCCAAGCTCAAACCCCGTATTGCCCAAGAGTCTATTGGAAATACTGTTGAGTTCACTGGACAAGACTTTGTTGACATTATTCCTGGCTATGGATATGGCACCTCCATTACTACCATCACTACCCGTAGTTGGGTAAAATCTATTCAAGGCCAATAGCGAAAATACTTGCTTGTTCAGTTCTGATTCCTGCTCGTTCAATTGTTGTATACGACCATACACTGCACCTCCAAAATTACCTTGTGCCTTTTCTGGCATATCCAGGCCAAAGGAAAGTTCCGGTTCCGTAAGTTGACCGTCTATATTCAAGTAGACCAAAAACGGTGCGGATTGTTGATATTTGTTTGCAGACCCGTTATCTTGTCCGTAACTAATGGCGGTCATTAATGGTGCTGCAGAGGTTTCAATGTCATAGATTGCCGTAACATCCATCTTTGCATCATAAGGGTCGCCGCTCCAGACAATACTGCTGCCTTGCTGTAACTGAAATTCCCTACTGACCAAATTATACAAGCTGGTACGGTAAAAGCCGGAATTTAATTCTAACCTACCCGATAAACGTATATCTTGATTGGGGTCTATATTCAGTTTTAAGGTGGCATCACCAGAGGCTTGTAATTTATCCTGGGTTTTTTCATCAAGCACAATAGTAAAGCTTGCTTCATTGCCAATTTCCAAAGTAGTGTTGATGTCCATTCCCGCAAAGAAAGAACTTGCCGCCTCCCGATCGTTTCGGGTTAGGATGGCATCTGGGTTTTCGCGGTTCACGAATATGACCACTCCGTCACGTTCTTGTATGTCCAATTGGTTCTGTGGTACAACATAGGTAAGGTCCGTTACATCCCTAATGCGTACTTTTCCGTTTATAATAGGCATCTCTAGATCGCCCGTTACTTCTACATCAGCTAAAATACTGGCAATACCATAAACTAATTCGTCATCTCCTTTTTTGGAATCCAAAACTCTAAACCTGTCCGTAGTGACATTAAAATCAAAACCAGGGTTCAAAAAATTTTCCGTGAATACGTTACCATCTATCGTCAATGAACCCTCATTGGCATCTGTAAGGGTAAAAGAGTTAAAGGTGATTTTATCTTGATCCAGGTCTAATGATTGATTATCAATTTCCAGTGCCGTGTTATAGGCAGCTAAGCTTAAACCAAATGCATTGAAATTAAGCCTACCGGAATATTTTGGTTCTGCCAAGGTGCCGTTTACCAGAATGCTGCCACTAAGATTTCCTTTGGGATTGGAAAACAATTCATTTGAAAAACCGTGAATAACACTTGCCTCCAGTTTTTGAATATCAAGCTCTAGATTAAGGTCGGCGGTTTGTTCTTTGGCCGTATAATCTCCGGTTAATCTTAGGTCTGCGCCACCATCTTTCAATGCTAAATCAAAATCATATTCAGATAAAGATTTTGAAGATGCGTCTAGGGTCAATGTGCCCAACGAATTTTGGATTACGTGAAAATCGGTAATATCAACATTGGCTACCAAACCTGTTGCAGAATAGGGATTCATAATAACAAAGTCACCTTCTATCTTACCTTTTGCCAATGGCTCTTCTGGGTTAAAGAGACTTAAAAAGGTTTGCAATTGAAAGTTCTGGAATAGAATGCCTATATGCGCTGCATCAATTTCAGGTACGGTGTTGGTAATTTCAAGTTGTTGGGCATTTCTGCTGAGTATCACATTTTTAAAACCGGTATGGTTCTCAGCAATTAGAATGGAGTTGTTTTCCGGTATGTCCCATGATTTTTGGTTTAAGACAAGGTCTTTGGGGTCTATGCGCAACGTTAAGGTGTCTTTTTTGAATACCAATGCAGCGGCCATGTGCATTACCTGCACCGTATCGTTCCTTGAAACGAAATCCATCAACAATTCCTTGTTTTTTAAACTACCTTCTACGTAGGTCTGTTTTAAATGTATGGGTTCGTACAATAAGTCGCCAATACCGGCAGAAAATTTTAGGTCTTGGGAATCTCCATTAACATAGGCATATAAACTATCTACGGAGCTACCCGCATATGATAAATGGGGTATGTTGGTTTTAGCGGATATGAGTTGTTTCTTGGAATCGAAACTGGCATTGATGTTCAGGGAATCCAATTCTTGAATTCCGTTTAAAAATACCTTGGTGAGAATAGGGGTGGGTACAACGGCTAAGGCCAGTTTTGCTTCAATAGGGTCCTCCACATTATAAGCCGTTGAATCTTGCGTAAAATAATGCTCCAATTGCTTTTTTAAAGCACTTGAAATACGTGTTGGCGATGCATTTGAAGAAAGTTCACCGTTTATAAATCCGCTTTTAATGGAGACATCGGTAATAGTGTCCTCTATATGTGCCTTAAGAAAAACAGTAGATACTTGGTATTGCTCATTGTCAGCTATAGCTATACCGTTATCAATAGTTGTATCTATTGTAAAGTTAGATGGTGTGCCGTTGTAATTGCCCTGTATGTTGGCGGCAACCTTAATATTATTTCTTGTAAGCCCTAGTTCCTGCAAATCTGCCCCAATGATATTTGAAGTGTAGGTTACCTGTTGCTGGTCTTTTTCCAGGTTAATAACAGAGTTTAGCTCCATATTCAGGTTAGGGTCGTTCATAGTGGCCGATAAAGAACCTTTTCCGTTCTTTATACTACCATTGATATCAATTTGTTGATAATCATATGCATTAAATTGAAACTGGGAAACCTTTCCTTTAACTTCCGCATTCACGTTGGAAAATGACGATCCTGAACCCTTGGCCGCCACCTTTAAGGACATATTGCCCAATTGTTCGTTTTGTAACAGCTCGCCAATATGCAAACTATCTACGGCTACATTGCCATTAAAACTTAGGCTTTCACCAAAATTAACTGTAGCATCTACTTTTGCCAGTCCTTGGGGAATATGAATATTTAAATTGGGATTTACCCAGTTGATTCCGCCGGATAAGTTACCTGTAACCAACAAGGTCTTGGGTACTGAAATACCCAGTTCTTTGGATGATATGAATTTTTTTAATGCTGTATTATTGCTTTTTACGTTAATATCGTTCAAATGGTATTGCAGGGAATCCGGTTTTGTCAAGTGGTCAATTGTTCCCGAAGCAATAATCGTAGTATGTGGCCCCCAGCTGATATCGGTCTTAAAATCATCAACCTTTTTAAGGGTGCCATTGGCAGATAACGAACCTAAAATGGGCTGTACGGACAATGAATCTATATACGCATTTTGAGTCAGCTCCGGCACTAGACGCTGTACATCGTTCAAGTCTAAAACCAGGTTGCTGATGATGGCGGACAAATTACTATACTCAGGATTTTTAATGGCACTTGCCAAGGATTTATACTGAACGTTCAATTCTCCATTTGCCGAACTTTGGTTTAATTGTAGGTTCATTTGGCTAAGGGTGGCCTGGGTGTTTGTCAAACCAGCTTTAAAGGCTAATTGGTCTAGTTGAATACCACTAGGCTCATAAAATGATAACTGCGCTACCTCTAGATTAAATTTTTCTTTTTGGTATTTAAAATCTGATGCTTGCAGGTTTAGGTCTTGTATTTTAAAAGCATTAGCATCAAAGTTTGTTGATTTCTGGGGGGTATTATTGACTGTATAATTGAATGTATTTTGTTTGAAATCTACATTTTTAATCCCTAGAATAAAGGCGGGCCATTCAAAACTGGTATTGGTACTATTGTTGGTCTTATTTTTGTTTTCCGAAGAAATATCAATATTTACCGTAGAGGAATGTAATATGACATCTTTACTTTCATATTGACTGTTTGCAACGTTTGCTAAGATGTCCGTTAAGGTCAGCGTACCTAGTTCTATATTGGTTTTTAATCCATCTGGCTTGGAGGTATAATTAATTTTTAGTTCATTTAGATTAAGGTCATTAACAGAAATAAATGGTAATGTAGTGCTAGTGGTATCGTTAGTTTGTGGAAAAGCATGAGATTGATGGTAAGTAAATTGGGTATTGTCCAATGAGAAATCATCCAACGAAAAAATCATTTTCTCCAAATTAAATTCAGACACCTCTGTGTTCAGCGTACCTAACTTTAATTGGATATCCGTACCTAAATAGGCATCGTTGTATTGAATTTTCCAATCTGTAATATGTAAATCACCTATTGAAATTTCCATAGGTGCCGCATTCGTTGCATTTGAGGTATCTGTAGGAGCTGTAAGGGCATCGATTAAGAAGGAAAAGTTGAACTTTTCTGCGTTTGTACCTCTACTAATATTGGCAACAATACTGTTGGAATACACCTCATCTATGGATAATTTGTTTTTGAACAGAATGGGATAAATAGGGATGTCCGCCTCCAAGGATGAGGAGTAAAACAAGGTATCTCCCTTAGTATCTTCCAAATAAATATGGTCTGCCTTAATGTCTCCCGTAAAGGTGATAAACAGATTGTCTATTTCTACCTTGGTGTTCGTCTTTTGCGAGACATAGTTGGTGATTTTTGTGACGATCAGATTTTGTGCCCAAGGGGTGCGTATGACCAGTACCAGAATAAAAAACAAAACCAATAGCCCGAGTACTATTTTCCCGATGCGTTTTAAAATGGTAATGATTTTCTTTTTTGATTTGGTCATATGGGAAACGATTAATTGCTAATCTCTTATTATTGGCTTTACTAGCCCATTATCCTAGTTGTGCCATAAAACCCGTGGTTATAATCAATACCAGAATTATGATGATGATGAGGTTGTAAAAACGTCGTTTCTTTTTCTTTCTTTCTAAAAGTGATGACATAGGTAGGCAAAGTTAAGATTCAGGTCTTATAAATTTAACTTATTTGAATTTAAGATTGTCTACATGGCTATTTGGACCATTCTTTAACTGTAGTTTGATGGGTTGAACGAGTTCGTCGACACTTATTGTCAATTTATCTACATCAAATTTGATTTGAACTATAAACCGGATTTTGAGTTTTAAAAGCAGCTTACTTTTGGAGTGTAATTAACAACAAACTAACAGGACGGACTTTAAACTAGAAACAAATATGAAAAGAAGCTTAGCCTATTTTGAAACAACCGCTCAAGAAATTGTATTTGAGATTTTAAATATGCAGGTGACAAACAACCAGCTAATTTTAGAAACAATTGTCAATTAATTAATGTAGTTCCCCCAAATCCTAAAAGGACCAATAGTAATATTGGTCTTTTTTCATTTTAGCCCTTTTACCTGTACGTCGTGAAAACTATTGGCTTGTAAGCGTAGCAATTCTTCCGCCTTTTTCTTTTTGTAGCCGTAAAGCTCTTCTTCTCCTTTTAAATCTTCATAGATTTTCTGATTGATGTCCCCATCTGTGGCAAGAATTAATTTTCGCTGTTCCAATTTCTGGGTTACCCAAGTGGCAAGTATACTTTCCTGTTCTTCCAGTTTTATATCATACTCCCCTTTTGGTGCCAGTAGTTTAGCAATAATTGGGGAAGTTTCTATGGCTAAGAATAAAAGGAAGATAAAGAACGACGGTAACCACGGTAGCTCATTTAATGCGGTAATTCTAGCCATTAATCCATCAAAACCATCAATGATGGGTTGGCTGTTTTGAACGACTACTGCATATTCCGTGTCCAGGGCGGCAATTTGAGTTTCCAAACCGGTTATTTTTTCCCCATTTGTTGCCTTTAGCGTATTTAATTCTGCCAAAGCGGCATCGTGCTTTTCTCGTTTTTCGGCATATACGGGGCCTTTGCCCAAGAGTTTGGTGCCGGCCGTACCTTCCGCTTCATTAATATAGATGTCGTACAAGGCATTAGTTTCGTTTTCCTTAGTTGTTATTTCAGATTTTAAAGCTGTTATTTCCTGGTTTAATTGAGCTACTTTTGGCGTATACTGTAGTGCCAATTGCTCTTTGTTGGCCAAGGTCATTTCATTTTTTTGCTCCAATAAAACTTGATTGATTTCCTTTTCAAAGATTTTCATTTCCAAGGGTTTTGAAATTACAATGGCAATGATAACCGCAAGGAGGATACGAGGTGTAGCTTGTAGTAGTTCTTGGCTGAATTTGTTTCTTTTTTTTATGGTACTGACAATAAAACGGTCTAGATTAAAAATCAACAATCCCCAAATAAGACCAAAAAAGATGGCGGTATACACATTGTCAAAAACGGTAAAAAGTGCATAACTACTGGCAATAAACGCCATAACTGCCGTAAAGAAGACGGTAGCGCCAATACCTGCATATTTGTTTTGTTCTCCTTTAGAACAGGTGTCTAAAAGCTCAGCGTCTGCACCGGAGCAAAGAATAAAAAATTTCTGTATCATGATGATCGTTTTGTTTTGATTGATGATGATTTATAATGGGTGAACGTAACTATTGTAATTTTGGTACGCAAAAAGCCCTCTAAAAGAGGGCTTTAACATATGTTTGACGTTGTTTCTATTTAATTGTTACAGGGTCTTTGGTAATATTTATGATCTGTTTACCTGAATCCTTGCGCGATTCTATATTTAATTCTTTGTTGTTCTTCAAAAGAGAAATTGCTTTGTCCGAGGAGATATTGTTACCCTCATACATAAACGTGGCACCTTTTTTAGCCATTTCTACCACAAAATCCAAAGGAGATTTAGGGGCTGGTGGCGGTGGAGGCAATGGTATGTTACTTTTTTCTTCCTTTAGAACTTTTGGAGCCTTAGGTTCTTTTGGAGTTTTTGGTGGCTCAGGGAAATCAGGATAGGGTTGGGCATCCTCACGTTGCTTGGTTGACATCTTGGAGTAAATAGTTTTTAATCGCTGTACATCTTGCATTTTAATTTGCATCTGGTTACGATCCATTTCATTGTACTTTTTGGCCAAACGGTTGTACTCTTTCATTTCTTCACGAGTAGCAGTCTTTTGCTGACTAGATTTCATGGAATTCTCACGTCCGACAATATTAATAGTAGCAGTGCCATATTCCATAAGGATGTCATTCGCTTTCTGAATCACATCTTTTGGTGTTTTAGTATCCACTTTAATTATTGATCGTATTACTTTTTTACGTTCATCAAAAGAAAGGTGTTTATTTATTTTGGATAAATATTCTTTTAATTCATTTATAGTAATTAAATCACCTTGCACGAGAAGTTGACCTTTATTATTAATGTTGATAGTTATCTCATTGCTTGGTTTTTCCTGTTTGTTTTTGGGCAAACATTCCGGAAAGGGTTGAGCTGATTTTCTTTCCTCAACAGTCATATTTTTATAAATAGATTCTAACACCCTTAAATCACTAAGTGGAATACTTCTTTTTTCAATAGGTATAGCGTTGTATTTTTTGGCTAAGGAATTGTATTTCGTTATTTTATTTGATTGTAAAATGATATCGTTGGTTTTTAAAATAACAGTTTCAGGTGTTATCTCAACAGTTTCTTCATATTCGTTTTTAGGCATGATATACTTATCTGAAAAAATAGTAATGCTTTTTGTCTTTAGCTTTCTCAATTCTTTAGTAATTGCATCTGTAAAAACAGAATCAATAATCTCTGTAGCATAAATTTGAGCTGCTAGCTTGTTGTTCTCAATTGCCAAAGGAAATTTTGACTTTATTTTTTCATTTAGTTCTGTCAATAGAACTTGTTGATTATTAAACCAAATTTCGTCTTCATTCTTTATTTCTATCCATACTATTTCTAGCAGTGGTTTATGGTAGGCATTGTTTTTAATTTCATTAAAAACATTATTTCTTCTGATTTTTTGCGCTTCATCTACTGTTTTATCATGATACTCACTTGTTTCAAATCCGTGTTTACCAAGAATATTTGCAGTTCTTTTACTAAAATGTTCAATGTTAGAAATACCTGAAGCTCGTAGTATTGATTGCACTTGGTCAATTAGTTTATACTGTTCTTCATCATAAAGAATATGGGCTGTTAGATAGTTTTTGATGATGTAAGGACCAAAATTTTGATTGGTTCTTAAAACTTCTTTCGAAAGTTTTTCTAAAGCTACTGGCTCATTATTCATTAATAAATTTCCAGATTTTGTAATTTCAATATTAATGTCTTTAATGGTGTTTTGAGCAATTACATTTTTTTGACTAAAACCATAAAGCATTAAAGCCAAAACCGGTAGTAATAATAGGGTTCGGATTGCAATTCCCTTTTTTGATGTTTGTTTTTTCATGACTGTAAATCGTTTTTTGATTGATGAATAATTGATGGCATTTGCCAATTGTGGCTCCGCGGCATTTGATGAGAATGCCAAGAGTAATTTTTGATAATCACTTTTTTCTAGTCCGTTGTTTAGTACGGCCTTATCCGCTAAAAATTCGTGATTTAGTTTTATTGATTTTTTGTACAGATAAATAAGCGGGTTAAACCAGAGTATGACTTGAAGTATTTCTATTATTAGAATATCCAAACTGTGCTTTTGTTTGGCATGGGTTTCTTCGTGCAACAATACGGCAGAAGGTATTTCATTGCCCTCAAACTTGTGTTTGTTTAAAAAAATGTAATTGAAAAAGGTATGTGGTACAATGTCAAGCGATAGTAATACCTTAATGATGCTATTGGTTTTATGTTTAGGATTGTTATTTATAGTGTTTTTAATTTGATAGAGATTCTTGATAAACTGAATACCAAAGAATAGCACACCCAGACAATATATACTCAATAATGACCAATACGTATAGTCAATAGGCACTTTGCTAGGGATATGATATTGTTCTAAACTATAGTCTTCTGTAGGTAAGCTTGATACATTAATGGGTTCTATATAGACAACCTCTGTAAAGACAACGTAGGGTATGGCCAAACTTATAAGGATGGATCCCAATAGAAAATAGCGTTTGAAAATATGCATACTTTCCTTTTCTAAAAACAGTTTGTAGAAGAGCAAAAATATGCCCATACATGCGGCGGATTTTAAAAGATAGATACCCATAACTACTTCTTTTTTAGTTCAACATCTATTAATTTTTTCAGTTCTTCCAGTTCCATTTTACTTAGATTGGTTTCTTGGGTAAAGAAAGATGCGAACTGACTGGCGCTATCGTTGAAAAAGTTTTTAATGAGTCCGTTTACGTGTTTTGAGAAATAGTCTTTCTTTTTTACCAACGGAAAATACTCACGGCTTCTACCCAATGTTTTGTAATCAATAAATTTTTTATCGGCCATTCTTTTTAATAGGGTGGCTATGGTGGTAGAGGCGGGTTTGGGTTTTGGGTAAGCATCTAGCAAATCTTTCATAAATGCTTTTTTCTGTTTCCAGAGGATATTCATTAGTTCTTCTTCCGATTTAGATAACTGCATATTCTACAAGTTTAGAATTTGTTCTACAAACATAGAATAAATATTTTAATTCTACAAATGTAGAGCAAATAAAGTTTTTTGCCTTAGGGATAGCAGTGAAAAGCCCGTATTTGCCAATTGGCAAAGCGGACTTGCAACGAATAGCCCGGCCCCAATTCTTTGGGGAAAGGCCCTAACACCCCATGAAAAAGATGTAAGTTTGCTTTAAAACAACCAATAATGAGTGTATTATCTGATCTGGAGGCACGTAGTGGTTCCACTTGCGAACTTTGTACGGGAACCAATAATTTAGAAGTGTTTGAAGTAGAGCCGGTTGCTATAAGTGGTGTAGATTCCAGTATTTTGGCGTGCGAAACTTGCCGCACGCAAATTGAAGACCCTGACCAAATGGATGCCAACCACTGGCGCTGTCTTAATGAAAGTATGTGGAGCGAGTATGACTCTGTTAAAGTGGTAGCCTGGCGAATGCTTTCTAGGTTAAAAGTTGAGGGTTGGCCCAAGGATCTTTTGGATATGATGTATTTGGAAGCTGAGGCTTTAGAGTGGGCAAAGGCGACGGGAGAAGGCTTGGCCGAAAGTGAAAAGATCATTCATCGTGATGTTAATGGCGTAATTCTTGAAAACGGGGATAGTGTGGTGTTGATAAAAGACCTTAAAATTAAGGGTTCTAGCCAAGTTGCCAAACAAGGTACCGCTGTGCGTAGAATTTCCTTAGATCGTGAGAATGCTGAATATATTGAGGGTAAAGTGGGGCCTACAATGACCGTTATAATTACTAAGTACGTTAAGAAAATATAGTTGAAATTTGATAATTGTTGGTTCTTTGAATCAATAGATTATCAATAAAAGATACTTCTAGAATAAAATAAACGTCTTTGCGAGGCGCTTTTTAGTGACGAAGCAATCTGTAAGTTTTGTGTTCCAAAATTACAGATTGCTTCGCTAAACTCGCAAAGACGTTTTTTTATCGTCAACTTTTGCTTACTACTTTTTACTCATCTCTGAAAAATACTGATAGAAATAAGGGATGGTTTCAATGCCCTTAAAATAGTTCCATACCCCAAAATGCTCATTAGGGGAGTGTATGGCATCACTATCCAGACCAAAGCCCATAAGTATCGTCTTGCTTTTTAGCTCTTGCTCAAATAAAGAAACAATAGGAATACTACCCCCACTACGTTGCGGAATAGGTTTTTTACCGAATGTAGTTTCATACGCTTTTGATGCTGCTTGGTAGGCAACGGTATCTATTGGGGTAACGTAGCCCTGCCCACCATGATGTGGTTTTACCTTTACGGTAACTCCTTTTGGCGCAATAGCTTCAAAATGCGTTTTGAACAGCTCCGTAATTTCTTTCCAATCTTGGTTGGGAACCAATCGCATAGATATTTTGGCATATGCTTTACTTGCAATAACTGTTTTGGCACCTTCACCAATATAACCGCCCCAAATACCGTTCACATCCAATGTGGGCCTTATGGAGTTTCTTTCATTGGTGGTATACCCTTTTTCACCATAAACAGAATCTATATCCAATGCTTTTTGATAGTTGCCTAGATCAAATGGCGCTTTAGCCATTTCCGTACGTTCTTCCTTTGATAAATCTTCAACCTTGTCATAAAAACCGGGTATGGTAATATGGTTGTTTTCGTCATGTAAACTGGCAATCATTTTTGAAAGAATGTTTATGGGGTTGGCCACTGCACCGCCATACAGTCCGGAATGTAAATCCCTATTTGGGCCGGTTACCTCTACCTCAACATAACTTAAACCCCTTAAGCCTGTTGTTATGGATGGGATATCGTTGGCAATCATACCCGTATCCGATATTAAAATTACATCATTGGCCAATTTCTCTTTATTCTCCGCAACATATATGCTTAGGTTGTTACTACCTACCTCTTCTTCGCCTTCTATCATGAATTTGACGTTGCAGGGCAGTTGGTTGGTCTTTACCATTAATTCCATTGCCTTTACGTGCATATACATCTGTCCTTTGTCATCACAGGCCCCACGAGCATAAATGGCTCCTTCTGGGTGAGTCTCGGTCTTTTTGATAACGGGATCAAACGGTGGGGAATGCCATAAATCTATTGGGTCTGCCGGTTGTACATCATAATGTCCGTAGACCAAAACGGTGGGTAGCTCTGGATTAACGATTTTTTCTCCATATACAATGGGGTAACCGGCGGTTTCATGAATTTCGACTACATCGCAACCAGCTTCTTGTAATCGTAATTTTACGGATTCTGCGGTATCGATAACATCTTGGGAAAATGCCGGATCTGCGCTAACCGACGGAATTTTAAGGAGTTCTATAAGCTCATTCAAAAATCGGTCTTTATTTTCCGATAGATAATTTTGTACGTTTTGCATGTTCTGTTTTCTATGACTTTTTATAAATGTACAAAAAGCGCAATTTTTAAATGCTAAAATTTAGAGAATTGAAATTTTGGCTTATATTTGCAGCCCAATAATAATTGGATAGTAATGCAGGCGTGGTGGAATTGGTAGACACGCTAGACTTAGGATCTAGTGCCGCAAGGTGTGAGAGTTCGAGTCTCTCCGCCTGTACAACAAGGGAAAGCCGACTTTTAGAAGTCGGCTTTTTTGGTTCTGGGTAACACATGGGTAACACAATTGAATATTTTTCGGTTGGACATTTTAGATGATACCATTTCTAACCATTTGATGTCAAATAGTATAGTTGTTAGTCTTTTATGGGTATTTCGGGGAAGAGTCCCAAATACTTACCCAAAACTTTGCGCATGGATCTTGTGGAATTTTTGTAGCGTTCCGGCAGATAAGCGTCAAGCAAAAATTCCATAGGGCGCAACCTACTTTTGATTTGGAACACTATCTTTTTCCTTTAACCATTTTTGGTACGATTCATAATGCTCGGGGTTTTGGTCAAAATATCCTCTCAAACTCAATATGACATTTTGCTCGCCTTCGGCAAAGGCCTTTTCCTGGATTTTGTCAATTCGAGATGCTTTGAAAGCCAGATAGGCTATGATAACCAAGGAAACTAACCAAATCGAATAGTGAATCCATAACTGTTTCTTTGGAACCGATCTTGCTTTTAAAATCTGCTGCCTAATGTCTTGAACCGACTCCTGAAGCTTTGAATTATTCGCTTTCTCAGAATTCAAATGCCCTCGGAGCAAACTTTCAATTTCCGAAGTATCAGGTATTACTTTGATGTTGTCCGTATTTTGGGTCAACTGTTCCAATCTCAGGATGGACTTGTTGAACCCGTCCAGCTCGTCGGTGAGCAGTTCCATTACCTCGTCCAGTTTTTTATATCCCATAATTTTCAGTTTTAAATTCCAATTCCCGTGTCGATGGCCTTTTTTATGGTTTTCTTGATGATGTTCTTGGCGATGCTCGTTGCAAGATTAGTACTCAACTCCAAAGTTTTCCCCATAAGCTGGACCGATTTGCCGAGCTCTTTTGGTTTTGCAATCCCTTTGTTCCGGGAAAGCTGTGCCATTATCCTTCCCCCGGACATGGAACGGTGTACCTCGCTTGCCTTGAAATTATGGCCTTCATATTGGAACCGGAATCCCTGTAACTTGTTGGCCCGGTTTATTGTCGGGATGACTTCCACGTTCCTTTCTTGCATGGCCTTAATGTAGGAGTCCAATGTTTTTGGTCTATCGCTTTCCATTACTTTATGATGGATGTCCTTTATTTCCAGCCGGACCTTTATGGAATCCAGTTCCTTTTCAAGTTGTACCTCCTTGACCGTGGTCAGCCCCATTACCTTGGCCACGCTCTCCGCCGCCAGTTGGCTGCGCTTTCCGATAAAGCTGTCGTTATAGGCCTTGCCGTCGAAACCAATACGGTTCACGTACAGATGCACATGGGTATGTGCCTTGTCCCTGTGTACGAAGGCGATGGCCTGGCGTTCCTTCAGCTGCATTTCTTTTATGAACCGTTGGGTCATTTCCCTTAGTTGTGCTTTGGTCAAATTCCTACCGTCCTCCCGGGTCGGGCTGAGGATAAAACTCAGGGTGTTCTTTTGGCAACGCGTGTTCTCCTCCTGGACCAGCCTGAACTCTTCAGTGACCTCTTTGGGGTTTTCCCCTGCCAGGTGTTGACTGAAGACCACCTCGGCACCCTTCTCCTGGTTCCAACCGTAGTCGATACTTGTACCCGTATGCGCTATGGACGTTCCTTTGCCTATCATTACTTCGTTCTTTTGAAGTTATAAAGGTGCGTGCGTATTTCCTCCGCCAGCTGCTGCACCTCGCTGGCCAGTTTGGGGTTGTGTTTCCTGAACATATTCCCGATCCGGGTAAAGTTCCCCTTGTACTTCACCAGCATTTTATAGTGGGCCAATTGTTCCTCGGTCAAGCGTTCGATGACCGAATTTCCAAAAGCCGAACTGCGGCAATATTCGGAGAGGGAAATTCCCGCCCGTGCCGCCCTTTTTTTGAGCAGCTTCTTCTCGTAGATGGAGCACCGGAACTTGATATAGGTCCTTTTCATTTCTTTTTTACTTTGCGACCATCGGGAGCAAAGCAAGATCGTTTTTGTGGCAACAAAAACACATCTTGCGCTTCCTGACCAAATCCATTTTTAGACTTAAAGACCAACCATTCGTTCATGTCCTTACACCCCTCGTATAAACTTGATTTGTCCAAACAGTTATTGGTATGGGCCATCAAGTTTTGGGTCGTTGCTTTACCCGTCGAATCATTGTCCAGATAAAGGTCGATTCGGTCGTAAGCATCCATTGGCTTAATCGCCTTTTTGACCAATGCCGTAGAGTTCAGGACCAGAAAATCATATTCGGTTTCTATTTCTTTATTCAATTCCAAAATGGATAATAGGTCGAACATCCCTTCGGTAACGATGAGTTTTCCGTTTCCATTTTTGATGTGGGTGATATCCTTGGGCGAGCTGGAATTCTTATAGTATTTGTTTCTTAATTCCCATCCACCTGAATCGTTCTTCAATCCTATGGCGAAGTAGCGTCGTCCCTTATGGAGATAATGGACCTCCCTACAAATGGTCGATGCCGTAGAAACGGAAATTTTCCGTTCAAAAAGATAGTTTAACAGACCGTAATGTCGAATAGGACGTGCATGGAGAATCTTTATCCCGGTATTCTTCTGGATTCCAACTGGGGGCTGCTGTTGAAAAGAGAAAGAGGTCTGGCCCTGCTCCAAGAACTTTAAGGCTTCGCTAACGGACGATCTGTTGATTTGGCACATAAGGTCGATTACATTACCGCCTTTTCCCGCCCCATGGTCGTACCATCTGTTCAGTTTCTTGGACACCTTGAAAGAGGCTTGGGTTTCTGAGCGGAACGGGCTCAGGAACCAAGCTTCTTTTTCGGTCGATCTGGTCGGAAAGTGCCCGAGTTTTGCCAGCGCTTTTTCGATGGGAAAAGCTCGGGCTCTTTCACACGTTAACTTGTTTGTTCTTTCTTTTTTCATAAGCCGAATGGTTTTGGGCAAATTTTTGATGTTTTGATGAAAAACTATCGGGAAGCCAGTATTTACTATGGTTTCCCTGGCATCGAATTCTTCATCGATTCATCGTTTTCATGTTTTTTCTGTTTTTTTCCGTCATCGTTTTATTTTTTGATGAACAAATGATGCTATAATGATGACGGCCTCGACATCGATAGGCATTGGGAACAGCTCAATCCGTCATCGATTCATCGAAACTTTCAAGCAAAAAGGATTTTTCCACGGTAAAGTAGCGACCCTTGGCGTCCACAAGCTGCATGGAGGCGTCCTGCCAGATGACCGGTTTTTGATAGCTTAGGGAATTGTCCCTGTTTTCCAATTTCCAATCCCTTTTCAGCAACCTTCTGAGCTGGGTCAGATCGGTCTTTATCCTTGTCCGGTTCAACAACTGCAATGCATCCAAGGGGCAAAGGTGTATTTCATCGGTATCGAACTGTTCCATGGCCCCAAGAAGAATCGTAGCAAGTTCCTTTTCAACCCTATTACGGTTGTTCTGCACCAACTTTTTTAACGCGGCTGTTCTAATCTGTTTTGGGGCAAACCACATTCTGGTGGTATGCCCGGACGATAATCTTCGTTTTTGCAGATAGTATAGGAAAGCTGGTATTTCGGATACCAGTTGTTGGAGGAAATCCGTTTTCTCTTTTTTTAACACTGGTATCTTCAGTACCCAAAACCGGGTCTCGTTCCCGTCTATCTTGATAAAATTGTCCTCGTTGTTGCTACAGAGAACGAACTTACCGAAGAACTCCACTTCACGTTTGTCCTTTCCCTTGGCCTCCAATTTGTTGATATTGGTCGTGCTCAGGTACTTGATGCGCTCGGTAAGCTCTTCCTTGTTGAACAGAACCTCGTCGATACAGATGAGCAGCTTGTTGGCCCAATCCGCATTGAACTGGCTGCTGAAACTGTCATTGGTCAGATAGGTCAGGTTATTGTCGAATATGGCCTTCAACCACTTTAAAAAAGTGCTCTTGCCCGTGGAACGTTCCTTGGAGACCAGACAGAGAATGGGAAGTACCTGAACCGGTTTTGTATACAGTAATTGCAGGTAGTCCAATCCCAGTTCATAGTGCTTCCCAAAAATGTGTTCGACGAATCCCAATGAGGTATGACATTCCCCTTCTTTGGGGATTGCAGGTAACGGGGAATAGGTATTGTAGAACCCTTTGTATTCCTGCTTGAAATCGATATGGCTCGGGATACAGGTAAAGCCATCGTACTTGGGAACTTTGCTCAGGTAATCCTTCCCATGGTCCTGACGAATGGTCTCGATGTTCCAGTGTACCAGGATTTCATTGAAATGTCCGGCGATGGTCGGGGCCTGTACCAATTTGTAGTACGAAGTGCCCACCCTTAAATAAGGAGTTGATTTCATATGAATAGGTTTTGGAGGCCCAAGGTGATTCCCCAGGCGTATTGTGAATTGATAAAAAATCCAGGATCGGTATTGCCTAGCGAAGAGGTTACGTTATAGTTCCGATTTCAGGAATCGTTTTCCGTTCGTTCTGGAGCAGCCAATCGACGATTTTTTTCCTTTCGAAAAAGATCAGTTTCCCGTTGGGTTTGGAGTGCGGAATATGCCCCGCGGCGGTAAGCTTGTACAGATAGCTTCTGGATATACCCGTATAGTCACAGGTTTCCTCAAAGGTCAGTACCTCTTTATTGGCAATCAACAGTCTTTCCAAACGGTCGAGCCGTTCGAGTATCAAAAAATTGTCCATTTTGTTTCTTTTTAGATTAAAAAATGAACAAAAGCGCTTTTGTTTTCTTTTAGAGAATTCGTGGTATAAAGGTAAAAAGAAGGAGGTGTCCAAGTAAGGCCGGCCATTTTATTTTATCCACAAATATCTGATATACAATTACTTGTTACAAATCAGTTTAAATAAAACCAAATATCATTTAGTGAATAAAATTTGGTTTCAAAACGATTCAAATGGTACCATTTCGAAACTTGGTAAAGTGTCTCATTAAAAAGATAATTGAGGGTTATCAACAATTAAAACTAGAGAAATTTGAAATTAGGTGCTTTAAAAAAGGCAGGTTTTCGTGTTTGGATGTTTCTAGTTTTAATGCCTCTAGCAGGAAGCTAAACATTTTTTTGGAAAAATACTGTCTTGAAAATCGTTCGTTTGTCGGGACGGTGTAAAGACTATCTAATTGTTATAAATTGGTCCTTTTTTTCGGTACTAAGATAGTTAACTCCTCCATTGAGCACCTGAACTTTCCTTAAAGAAAAAAACAAACTCTGAAATTTTGTAACTTTGCAAAGCAAATGAAAGAATTCTTTCACAAAATAACATCCTTATCAATGGCACTCGTCGTGCTGTTCTCCACGATATCCTTTTCGGTGGACATGCATTATTGCGGGGATCATTTGGTTGATTTTAGCATCTCCGATAGTGTGAACACCTGCATGATGAAGGCTGAAATGTCAAAATCTACAAGCGATTGTGAAGTACCTGATATGGAAATGGACTGCTGTTCAGATGTGGAAGTTGTTATTGAAGGCCAAGAAGAGTTGAAAGTATCCTTTGATCAACTCTCGTTTGACCAGCAGTTGTTCGTTACTTCTTTTATTTATTCCTATTTAAATCTCTTTGAAGGGTTTGATGAGAATGTCGTACCCTTTAAAGATTATTCGCCCCCTCCTTTGATACGGGATGTCCAAATCCTAGATCAAACTTTCCTCATTTGATTTTTAGACTTTAGAAAGTAAGCCCAACGGCAACCGCCCTATTGGGCAAAACCTGTTGTTCTTGTGTTTTCTTTTCACATGGTTTCTAAAAGTTTAATAATCAATTCTTATGCTGAACAAAGGCATTAAATTTCTTATCGAAAACAAATTGGTGGCAGTACTGCTACTGTTCCTTTTCGTAGGTTGGGGAACTGTAAACGCACCCTTCAATTGGGAAACGGGCATCCTGCCCAGCGACCCCGTCGCCGTGGATGCCATCCCGGATATTGGCGAAAACCAACAGATTGTCTTTACCAAATGGCCCGGTCGTTCCCCGCAAGACATCGAAGACCAAATTTCCTATCCATTGACCACTTCGTTACTGGGTATTCCAGGAGTGAGAACGATACGTAGTTCCTCCATGTTCGGCTTTTCCAGTATCTATATCATTTTTGAAGAGGATGTGGAATTTTATTGGAGCCGAAGCCGAATCATTGAAAAACTGAACTCACTTCCGAGTAATTTGCTCCCCGATGGAGTTAATCCGGCATTAGGCCCCGATGCCACAGGATTGGGCCAAATTTACTGGTATACTCTGGAAGGCCGAGGCAAGGATGGAAATGTAACCGGCGGATGGGATTTGCAAGAACTTCGCACTATACAAGACTACTATGTAAAATACGCGCTTTCCGCTGCAAGTGGGGTTTCCGAGGTGGCTTCCATCGGTGGCTATGTACAAGAATATCAAATCGATGTGAATCCCGAACTGATGAAGCAGTACAACATAGGGCTACACCAAGTGGTCAGTGCGGTAAAAAGCAGCAATCGTGATATTGGCGCACAGACCTTGGAAATCAACCAAGCAGAATATTTAGTCAGGGGGCTTGGCTATGTGTCATCCTTGGAAGATATTAAAAATGCGGTGGTTACGTCAGAAGATTATACTTCCATCCGCGTCAACGATATTGCGAACGTTTCACTCGGACCTGCGGTACGCCGTGGTATTCTAGATAAGGAAGGTGCAGAAGTTGTGGGTGGTGTTGTAGTGGCTCGATATGGAGCGAATCCGTTAGAAGTCATTAACAATGTTAAGGATAAAATCAATGAACTCACTTCAGGTTTACCATCCAAGGTATTAAGTGATGGCCGTACCTCACAGCTCACCATCGTACCCTTTTATGATCGTACCGAATTGATTCAGGAAACCCTAGGTACGCTCAACGAGGCCTTGACCTTGGAGATACTGATTACGATTTTGGTCATCGTAATCATGGTATTTAACCTTCGAGCCTCCGTTCTGATTTCAGGTCTTTTGCCCGTAGCGGTCTTGATGGTTTTTATTGCCATGAAAATTTTTGGAGTCGATGCCAACATCGTGGCCCTTTCGGGCATCGCCATAGCTATTGGAACCATGGTCGATGTCGGGGTAATTCTCTCCGAAAATATCATCCGACACCTTGATGAAAACGATGATCGACTTCCCATAAACACCGTAGTATATAATGCCTCGGCGGAAGTATCTGGAGCTATTCTGACGGCCGTACTTACAACTATAATCAGTTTTATCCCCGTGTTTACCATGATAGGTGCCGAGGGAAAATTGTTTCGGCCATTGGCATTTACCAAGACTTTTGCACTGACGGCATCTATCATCGTCGCCCTATTTCTTATTCCGCCTTTTGCCGCTTTTTTGTTCAGAAAAAAAAGAAACAAGAGCATTTTGGGCTATGTATTCAGTGTATTGCTTATCGTAGCGGGGCTTATTGCTGTGGTTTACGGCTATTGGTTAGGACTGGTGCTAATAGCCTTCGGAACGGTCAGACCCTTAAAGAACGCTGAATTTGCGGGACGCTTGTTCCGGGAATTTTCGCTGTCGGACAAGCAGGCCAATCTTTTGAACATAATTATTTCAGCAACCGCAATTGTATTTCTTTTAGCAACTTACTGGCGGCCCTTGGGGTTTGACAGAAGCATTTTCATGAACCTTGTTTTTGTAGGGTTGATATGTTTTGGACTGTTAGGGGTTTTTAGTCTGTTTAGAAAAAATTATACAAGTATCCTTCATTGGGCGTTGAGAAACAAGCTATTGTTCCTTTCCATTCCAACGGCCATCGTTGTTTTTGGAGTTCTTATTATGCAGAATACAGGGAAGGAATTTATGCCCGCGCTAAATGAGGGTTCGTTTCTGTTGATGCCGACCTCACTCCCCCATGCCGGAGTGGAAGAAAACGAACGGGTATTACAACAATTGGATATGGCAGTGGCCAGCATTCCTGAAATCAAGACTGTGGTCGGTAAGGCCGGTCGAACGGAATCTGCACTTGACCCCGCCCCGATGTCGATGTACGAAAACATCATTCAGTACAAACCGGAATATATGTTAAATATGGCGGGGAAAAGACAGCGGTTTAAAATCAACGAAGATGGGCTTTTTGTCCTAAAGGATGGCAATTTCATATTGAACCCGAATACTGAGCTTGACGATACTACATCTGAGTACAACGAAGCCGACCTGGAAACGTTTTCTGAAATCAGTCTGGAGAACTTGATTCCCGATTCCGACGGAGAATACTACCGCAACTGGCGACCTGAGATACAGTCTCCCGATGATATCTGGAACGAAATCGTTCGGGTATCGAGATTGCCCGGAGTTACTTCCGCTCCCAAATTACAGCCTATCGAAACCAGATTGGTCATGCTGCAAACCGGTATGCGCGCACCAATGGGCATTAAGGTCAAGGGTCAGGATCTGAGTCAAATCGAAGCTTTTGGAATCCAATTGGAAAATATATTAAAAGAAGCCGAGGGCGTTAAGGAGGAAGCGGTATTTGCCGATAGGATTGTTGGCAAACCCTACCTTTTAATCGATATTGATAGAGAAGCACTTGCCAGATATGGTATTCAAATCGAAGATGTACAACGGGTGCTTGAAGTAGCTGTTGGCGGTATGACCTTGACCCAGACCGTTGAAGGAAGAGAGCGATACGGAGTACGTGTTCGCTACCCACGTGAGTTAAGGGAGAATCCAACGGATATCAAGAACATCTATGTTCCTGTGGCGAAAGGCAGTCCCGTTCCCTTGAGTGAGCTGGTCGATATTCGATACGAAAAAGGTCCACAGGTCATCAAAAGTGAAGACACTTTTTTGGTAGGCTATGTACTCTTCGATAAATTGGACGGTTTTGCCGAAGTAAACGTGGTAGAGAATGCCCAAGCCCTCATTCAACAAAAAATTGATAATGGCGAATTGATAATACCCAGAGGCATCAACTATCAATTTACGGGTACCTATGAAAATCAATTGCGAGCCGAAAAAACTTTGTCCGTGGTCGTACCATTGGCACTCCTTATTATCTTTCTGATTCTCTATTTCCAGTTTCGCTCGGTGGCTACCTCGCTAATGGTATTTACGGGAATAGCCGTTGCCTTCGCGGGCGGGTTCTTGATGATTTGGTTTTACGGACAGGATTGGTTTCTCAACTTCAATTTCTTTGGCGAAAACCTTCGCGATCTGTTTCAGATGCATACCATCAATTTGAGTGTGGCGGTATGGGTGGGCTTTATCGCCCTTTTCGGAATCGCAACAGATGACGGGGTTGTCATGGCTACCTATCTGACCCAGACTTTTGGCCGAAATAAACCCCACACCCTGGAAGCGGTTCGAGCTTCGGTCGTCGAGGCAGGGGAAAAACGTATTCGCCCGTGTTTAATGACCACGGCAACAACCATTCTAGCATTGTTGCCCGTTCTGACATCAACGGGAAGGGGAAGCGACATTATGATACCCATGGCCATCCCCTCATTCGGGGGAATGTTAATTGCCCTCATAACCCTATTTGTCGTTCCGGTATTATACAGTTGGAAAAGCGAATGGCAACTTAAAAAACAAAAGGCATGAAAAGAATAACGACAATGGCACTTGGTTTGTTATCGGTTATGGGTGCAAATGCACAAACCTTAGACTCCTATATTCAAGAGGCGGAAAACAATAACCCCGAGGTACAGGCCTTTGAAATTAAGTACAATATTGCGAAGGAAAAAATCTCTGAGACTAATGGCCTGCCCAATACAGAGGTAAGTGCCGGTGTTTTTGTTAGTGAGCCCGAAACACGAACGGGAGCACAAAAGGCTCGATTTTCCATCAAGCAGATGCTTCCGTGGTTCGGCACCATTACCGCTCGGGAGAACTATGCCAGTTCGTTGGCCGAAGTGGATTATCTAGATATTGCGATTACCAAACGGAAATTACGATTGTCGGTGTCCCAAACCTATTATGCCCTTTTCGCAATCAAGGAAAAACAAAAGGTTTTAGATGAAAACATTCAGCTCCTAAAAACCTATGAAAGATTGGCATTGACTTCTGTAGAAGTGGGCAAAGCCTCGGCAGTTGATGTCCTTCGCCTTCAAATTCGCCAAAATGAACTGGAAGAAAATAAACTGGTCTTGGAGCAAGAGTATGAAACAGAAAGCACAAACTTCAATAAACTGCTGAATAGGGAAGATTCTATCGCCATCGAGCTTGTCGATTCGCTAACGATATATGAACCAACTGAAATTCAACAGTCCCGATTAAAAGTGCATCCTGAATTGGAGAAGTATGACAAGCTCTATGAATCCATAGCGCAATCGGAGATCCTGAACCAAAAAGAGGCCCAACCTAATCTCGGTTTTGGGTTGGATTATATTCCCGTAGCTGATAGGGCCGGAATAAATTTCAGTGACAATGGTAAAGACATCCTGATGCCAATGGTGTCCTTATCCATTCCCATTTTCAATAATAAATACAAATCGAAAACAGTACAAAATGAGATGCGGCAAAATGAAATCAATGCCCAAAAAGAGCATCGAAAAAACCTTTTGGAAACCATTTTAAACAAGGCTTTCAATAGTCGGGAAGCTGCCCGCATCAAATACGCTACACAGCTGAAAAATTTACATCGGTCAAACGATGCCGAGAAAATTCTTATCAAGAATTATGAAACGGGAACTATAGACTTTAACGATGTGTTGGACATTCAGGAACTGCAACTGAAATTTCAAATGAACGTTATAGAGGCTATCAAGAATTACTATATACAAATGAGCATCGTCAACTATGTAACGAATCAATAAAAAAATGAAAGCAAATAACAGATTATCAAACTCTATTATAAATTCTAAACATAAAAAAATGAAACGCAACGCAACGCTCACAATCGCAACAATTACACTAATCACTTTGGCCTCATGCGGGGAAACAAAGAATAAACAGGATGCCAAAATCAGTACTCCTGAAGAAATAGAAACCGAGAAGGAGAATATGGCTGAAATCGCCGATGCCTCTTTCTCAGATGGTATGACGGGAAAGGTTTTCCATAACTATCAACAGATTCGAATGGCTCTAATCAACTCCGATTCTAATGAGGTAACCATGGCTGCCGGAAACTTGGCTGAAAGCTTTACCGAAGAAAGGGAAGATATGAAGTCGATGGCAATGGCAATGGCCGAAGCCGATGATATTGAAAAACAGCGTGAACTCTTTTCCCACTTTACCGCTAACGTAGAACCCCTTTTCAAAGATGCCCTTTCGGAGGGTACAATTTACAAGCAATTTTGTCCGATGGCATTTGAAGGTAAAGGCGGGTACTGGCTTTCCAATGCGGAAGAAATTAGAAACCCTTACTACGGGCAGAAGATGCTTAAATGTGGGAAGGTCACGGAGAAAATTGAGAAATAAAAAAGAATCTATAATCTAAATATTATGCAATACTACTTTAACACAATATTGGAAACGGATTTCGAAACAGCCATCGAACGTGTAACGACTGAACTGAAAAATGTGGGTTTCGGAATTTTGACGGAAATCGATGTCAAGGAAACCTTAAAAAAGAAATTGGATGTAGACTATAAAAAGTACAAGATACTAGGGGCCTGCAATCCGCCTTATGCATATAAAGCGTTACAAGCCGAGGACAAGATAGGAACCATGCTTCCCTGTAATGTAATTGTACAAGAAATTGAACAGGGTAAGACGGAAATAGCCGCTATAAACCCTATTGCCTCAATGCAGGCGGTTGAGAACGATACTTTGAATTCTATCGCAGCGGAAATCAGCGAAAAACTCCAAAATGTAATTAACGTACTTGGCTAAGTGTAACAGGGAAAAGCACTAGAGAAGATAAGGGAAACAAAGTCCTGTTTTTGGGAAGGGTGAGTTAATGGTTAGTGTTTAGCCCTTCCCGTAACGGGCAAAAAAATAGAGAAGATGAACGATTTTTTAAAAAAATGGGGCGAGGCGGCCTATACCACGACCGGATTTTTCTGGATGGCGCTTTGGGCGTTTATTCTCGGCTACATCATCAGTAGTATGATACAAATTTTCGTAACTGAAAAACGCATGCAGAAGACAATGGGGCAAGACGAATCTAAAAGTGTACTGTTGGGTACGTTTTTTGGTTTTATAAGCAGTTCGTGCAGTTTTGCTGCCCTGGCAAGTGCTAAATCCCTTTTCAAAAAGGGCGCGAGCTTTGTTTCTTCCATCGCATTTCTATTGGCATCGACCAACTTGGTTATCGAGTTGGGGATAATCATTTCCATCTTTTTAGGATGGCAGTTCGTTGTGGGAGAATATGTAGGCGGCGTATTGCTCATTCTCATTTGCTGGATTCTTATCCGCATTATCAATCCGAAAAAACTCATTGAAAAAGCGAAAAAAAATCTTGAAGGGCAAGACGATGATGAAATGGATGATTCCAAAGACTGGAAAAAACAGATTAAAAAAGAAGACAGTTGGGCAAAGGTTGCCAAGAAGTACAAAATGGAATGGCAGATGGTCTGGAAGGATGTTACCGTTGGCTTTACCATCGCGGGGATCGTAGCTGCCTTTGTACCCGATTCATTTTTTCAGACCCTTTTTATCAATAGTGGACAAGGCAACACTGATTTCACTTTTTTCGAAATCCTGGAACATATTGTCGTGGGGCCTGTCGCCGCATTTTTGACCTTTATCGGGTCGATGGGAAATATTCCATTGGCAGCATTGCTTTTTGGAAAAGGTGTAAGTTTTGCGGGAGTAATGGCCTTCATCTTTAGTGACTTGGTAGTATTTCCGGTACTGCGTATCAACGCCAAGTATTATGGATGGAAAATGTCTTTTTTCATTCTATTCTTACTTTTTACCGCTTTAATCGGAACATCATTGGCTTTGCATTATTCTTTCGATTTGTTGAACATGTTGCCAGATTCCTCGCAGGTCAAGATTCAAGACAATGAACATTTCAAAATTGACTATACATTCTATTTGAATATGGCCTTCCTCGCAATTTCAGGTTATCTGGTCTACTTAGGCTTTTTTAAAAGAAAAGATGTGGAGCATTCTATGAGCGAAATGGCGCCAAAAAGTCCATTGTTGGAAACAGTATTAAAATATGCGGCCTTCATTTGTTATATATGGCTTGCGGGTGGATTGATCGTCAAATTTTTTATTCAATAATTATGAAACATACCTATCATATACACGGGATGACCTGCAACGGTTGCCGGTCACACGTTGAACAGACCCTTTCTAAAATTGAGGGTATTTCCAAGGCAGCTGTCGATCTGGAAAAAGCGGAAGCAACCTTGGAAATGGAAACACCTATTCCCATCGAAAAATTTCAGGAAGCTTTAAAGAATGATGGTGGGCAATACAGCATTCATCAAGATAAAGAACATCATCACTCCCGAGATAAGAAGAAAGCCGAAAAACCCAAAGGCAAAGGAACCGGAACCTTTTATTGTCCGATGCATTGTGAAGGCCATAAAACCTATAATCAACCTGGTGATTGTCCCGTATGCGGAATGGATTTGGTCGAGGAACAAAATCTGTTCGTGTCATCATCGGAACAGTGGACTTGTCCGATGCATCCAGAAGTGGTCAAGGGCGAGCCAGGAAGTTGCCCCATATGTGGTATGGATTTGGTAGCAGTGCAACCCGACCTTTCTTCCGAGGAGAAGACTTATAAAAAGCTACTTAAGAAATTCTGGGTCGCCGCTGCGTTTACATTGCCCATTTTCCTGATTGCGATGAGTGAAATGATTGCCGATAATCCATTATATAATATGATGGAGCAGAAATATTGGAACTGGATGCAGTTCGCCCTATCCATTCCTGTCGTGTTTTATGCAACATGGATGTTCTTTGAGCGGGCCTACCGCAGCATAAAGACATGGAACCTCAATATGTTCACGCTTATTGGAATCGGGGCGGGGGTTGCTTGGCTCTTCAGCGTGGTCGGTATGTTGTTTCCTGATATTTTTCCTTCGGAGTTCAAGACCGAAGGAGGCGCAGTACATGTATATTTCGAGGCGGCCACTGTTATTTTGACCTTGGTACTGCTAGGGCAACTGTTAGAAGCCCGCGCACACAGCAAGACCAACTCAGCGGTAAAAGAATTGCTGAAACTCGCGCCAAACAAAGCCATCAAAATCGTCGATGGCGAAGAAGTAGAAGTGCCCATAGACGAAATTAAATTGGGAGATATTCTAAAAGTAAAGCCCGGTGACAAAATTCCTGTGGATGGCGTGGTGACCCAGGGAAGTACGTCAGTTGATGAATCGATGATTACGGGTGAACCTATCCCTGTTAACAAATCAGCAGATGATAAAATCAGCAGCGGAACTATAAATGGGAACCAGTCGTTTATGATGAAAGCCGAGAAAGTGGGTTCGGACACCTTGTTATCCCAAATTATTCAAATGGTAAATGATGCCAGCCGTAGTCGTGCGCCTATTCAAAATTTAGCCGATAAGGTATCGGCATATTTTGTGCCCATCGTTGTGTTGACCGCAATAATCACCTTTTTTGTTTGGGCAGTATGGGGGCCTGATCCAAGCTATGTCTATGCCTTGGTCAATGCCATTGCAGTACTCATCATTGCATGCCCCTGTGCGTTGGGGTTGGCAACACCGATGTCCGTAATGGTAGGCGTCGGCAAAGGAGCACAGAACGGTGTTCTCATTAAGAATGCCGAAGCCTTAGAAAAAATGAATACGATCAATACGCTAATCGTTGACAAAACAGGAACCATTACCGAAGGAAGACCCACGGTAGAAAAGATAGGAGTGTTCGGTAACACCTATTCCGAAGAAGAGATTTTGCAATATATCATTTCATTGAACAGTAATAGCGAACACCCCTTAGCGGAAGCAACCGTAAATTATGGAAAGGAACAAAACACGGTAATCAAAAAGGTCGATGGATTCAGTGCGGTAACCGGAAAAGGTGTGGAGGGAAAAGTCGAGGGTAAAAAGTTGGTTTTGGGAAATCCTAAAATGATGGATTATGCCAATGCGACCATTTCAGTGGAAATGAAGGATGAGGTAAGAACCTATCAAAAACAGGGAAAGACGGTCTCGTACCTCGCAATTGACGGAACGGTTTTGGGCTATGTGGTCATTGGTGACAAGATAAAGAAAACAAGTGTCAGGGCCATCAAGGAGCTGCAGAAAAAGGGTATCGATGTGATTATGCTTACGGGCGATAACCACGATACGGCACTAGCCGTGGCCAACGAACTAAACCTCGCCGATTTCAAGGCTGGAATGCTGCCAGAAGATAAGCTCAGGAAAGTAGAAAAACTTCAGGAAAGCGGTAAAGTGGTCGCCATGGCCGGCGATGGTATTAATGATGCGCCAGCTTTGGCAAAAAGTGATGTAGGTATTGCCATGGGAACAGGTACGGATGTCGCCATAGAGAGCGCAGCGATTACTTTGGTAAAGGGTGATCTGAACGGTATCGTAAAAGCAAGAAATCTGAGCGATGCCGTAATGGGCAATATCAAGCAAAACCTATTTTTTGCCCTTATCTATAATACTTTGGGCGTACCGATTGCTGCCGGGGTTCTTTTCCCCCTTTTCGGAATTCTGCTTTCCCCTATGATAGCAGCTTTGGCCATGAGTTTCAGTTCCGTGTCGGTTATAGCCAATGCCCTACGGTTACGGACAAAATCGATTCAATAAAAATAAAAAATAAGTAGCATTAAAACGAAAACAATGGAAGATACGGGAAAGAGTAATTACGGAAAATTTGCCATAATGATGGCCACATCTTTTATAATAATGTATGCGGTCATGTTCTTGAACGCAGACGTGTTCGACCACGTGATGTTGAGCCACACTAGAACATATATGACAATTTTGATGATTGCGCCAATGGCCTTTACGATGCTACTATTTATGTGGGGAATGTATAAGGACAGGAAAACGAACTATATCATTCTGGTACTATCGGCAATTGTTTTTATAGCCACTTTGGTAGGGCTGAGACAACAGACCTTTATTGGCGATGTGCAATGGATGAAGGCAATGATTCCCCATCATTCATCTGCAATTATGGTCAGCCAGAAAGCGCATTTGAAAGACCCTGAAGCCATCAAATTGGCCGAAGATATCATTCAGGAACAAGAACGGGAAATCGCACAGATGAAAAAAATGATTTATCGTTTGGAGCAAGACAACAATTAGGTTTAAATAGCAATTATGAAAAAAAATATTCTTTATATCGGATTGGCCGTTATTGGAGGTTTACTGGCGGGGTATTTGATTTTTGGTGCTAATTCTAACGATGGAATGAACACCGAACACGACCATACCCAAGAAATGGAATCAGGCGAAATGTGGACGTGTTCGATGCATCCACAGATTATGCAACCCGAACCGGGTGACTGTCCCATCTGTGGCATGGATTTGATTCCCGCTGAAACAAATGATGAGGGCGTCGCCATGGATCAATTCAAAATGACAAAAAACGCTATGGCGCTGGCAAATATTAGAACTACAACTGTGGGTTCAGGTACCTCAGGAGGTAATATTTTGAAACTTTCGGGAACTATACAAGAAAATGAAAAGGCGGTCGCGACCCAGGCTTCTTATTTTGATGGTCGTATAGAGAAACTGTATGTTAATTCAGATGGCGAAGAAGTTCGAAACGGGCAGCAACTTGCCACTCTTTATTCTCCCGAACTGGTTTCTGCACAACAGGAATTGATTACCGCAGCCAATATAAAAGAATCACAGCCCGCATTATATAAAGCGGTACGCAACAAACTCAAACTGTGGAAACTTACCGAAAAACAGATTGAGCAGATTGAGACATCGGAAAAGGTACAGGAGAATTTTCCGCTCTATGCCAATGTTTCCGGTACGGTCTCCGAGATTATGGTCGAGGCCGGAGATTATGTAAAAAAGGGCTCGCCCCTATTTAAAATAGCCGATCTAAGAACCGTATGGGCCGTTTTCGATGCCTATGAAAATCAGGTATCCCTTTTGAAGAAAGGGCAGAATATCGACATTGTTACCAAGTCGTATCCCGATAAAAAATTCAATGCCAAGATTTCCTTTGTTGACCCAATACTCAATTCCTCAACAAGAACCATTGAAGTTCGTGCGGTCTTAAACAACCCGAACGGGCAATTAAAACCCGGAATGTTTGTAGCGGGTTCGATGGCCTTGGCAGCAGATAGTAAAGATGACACCCTAGTTATTCCTGAAAGTGCCGTTCTATGGACAGGCGAACGTTCAGTAGTTTACGTCAAGACAGAACCCAACAGCCCTACTTTCGAGATGCGCGAAATTTCCGTAGGCGATGTCGTTAATGATGGCTACAATGTTCTATCGGGCTTGGAAAACGGAGATGAGATCGTAACCAATGGAACCTTTACGGTAGATGCGGCCGCGCAATTGAAGGGTAAAAAATCTATGATGAGCAAAGATGGTGGAAAAACAATGACAGGGCATGAAGGTCATGAGGGGATGGAGTAGATTTTTATTAATAAAATAAGTGTCCCGTAAAAATAGCCGATTTTTAGGATTGCTTGGGAAAGAGGGGGCTTTATCGTTCCTTACAAAAAACTACTAGCAGAGCCGTTCTTTGCAACACAGTTGCACCAAAATATTTTTATCTTTACATTGTGAAAGTTGTAGCAATCATTTTATCGTTTTATTTCTTGGCACTCAATGTAGTGCCTTGTAGCGATGCGGCAAATAGTGCCGATGACACCCAAGTTGTTACGGTAATAGATATTGATGGCGACCACGACCAAGACTGTGAGTTATGCTCGCCTTTTTGCCAATGTCATTGCTGTCACGTTCACACGATAAATTTTGGGCTTGTTGCATTTCAACCGCTACAGCCTGCTATTCCACACGAATTCTTTGCCCATTTCGATGACCTTGGCAAAGATATTCCCCATTCCCTTTTTCAGCCCCCTCGGGCATAATTCAGTTTTCATAGGATAACTATATCCTGTTTTGACGTGTCCATCTATTGGATTCGTCAACATTGTGTATTGCATTTTATTCAATGTACAGAACCAAAATTTCAACTGAATTAACACCCTTATCTATGATTAACAAAATCATTGATTTTTCAATCAATAACAAATTTATAATCGGTCTGCTCACGCTGGCATTGATTGGTGCTGGCATATACAGTATGACCCAAGTTCCCATTGATGCCGTACCCGATATTACCAATAATCAGGTACAGGTCATCACGCAATCGCCCAATCTGGGAACGGAAGATATTGAGCAATTTGTAACCTATCCCGTGGAAGTTGCAATGAGCAACCTGCCCAATGTCAAGGAAATCCGTTCGGTTTCCCGCTTCGGACTTTCTGTAGTAACCGTCGTTTTTGACGATGATATGGGTACCTATTTACCGCGTCAACTTGTTTCTGAAAAACTGACCGAAGTACGTGAACAAATCCCAGAAGGTTTTGGGCAGCCAAGTATGGGGCCAATTTCAACAGGCTTGGGGGAAGTTTATCAATACACCTTAAAAGTAGAACCTGAATTTCAAGATAAATATTCATTGTCCGATTTGCGTACAATGCAAGATTGGATTGTGCAACGGCAAATGGCAATGGTGCCTGGCGTTGTGGAAATTAATGCCATCGGCGGAAAAATAAAGCAATATGAGGTGGCCGTTGACCCCAACGAATTAAAGGCAATCGGCCTTACCATTACCGATGTGTTCGAAGCATTGGAAGCGAACAATAAAAATACAGGTGGTGCGTACATCGAGAAAAACCATCAGGCGAACTTCATTCGAGGCGAAGGTTTGGTGCGAAGCCTTGATGATATTAAAAAGATCGTCATCAAAAATGAAAATGGTGTGCCTATTACCATAAGTGATGTTGCAGATGTGCGTTTTGGTTCTGCCGTGCGCTATGGGGCTTTGACGCAGGATGGCGAAGGTGAGGTCGTTGGCGGTCTTGTTATGATGCTCAAAGGGGCAAACTCAAACGAGGTTATTGTACGTGTGAAAGACCGGATGGCCGAAATACAGAAATCCCTTCCTGAAGGGGTTGTTATTCAGCCCTTATTGGATAGAAGCAAGCTTATAAGTGAAACAACCGGCACGGTGCGTAACAATCTACTCGAAGGTGCGCTCATCGTGATTTTCGTACTTGTTTTCCTTTTAGGAAACTGGCGTGGCGGTCTTATTGTGGCTTCGACTATTCCGTTATCGCTATTGTTCGCTTTCATACTAATGAATGTTTTTGATGTTTGGGCGAACTTGATGAGCTTAGGTGCTATCGATTTTGGTATCATCGTGGATGGGGCGGTGATTATCGTGGAAGCCAGCGTATTCTTAATGGGAAGCTACATCCTAAAAAAGAAGTCTTTGAATAAAGAGAAGCGTGATGAGATAGCTGCAAACGCATCCAAAAAGATGATGAATGCCGCTTTCTTCGGGCAATTGATAATTCTAATTGTGTTCTTGCCCATATTGGCTCTGGAAGGCATCGAGGGTAAAATGTTTAAACCGATGGCGCTCACATTCATATTTGCAATGATAGGTGCTATGTTTCTTTGCCTGACATACGTTCCAATGATGTCTGCCTTATTTCTAAAACCACCCAAGACGGAAAAAAAATCTTGGGGCGACCGTTTCGTGCATTGGGTACAGCGGAAGTATGAACCACTTTTGGTTAAGACTTTAAACAAAGGGAAATGGATTGTAGGAATTGCCGTCGCCATATTTGCCCTTACCGTTTTTATGTTTACAAGAATGGGTGGCGAATTCATTCCCCAACTGGATGAAGGCGATATTGCATTTCACACCATACTGAAACCCGGAAGTTCACTTAGCGAAACGATTGAGACCACTACTAAAGTTGAGCGTATTATAAAGGCCGAATTTCCGGAAGTTGAAAAAATTGTAAGCCGTATCGGTGTGGCCGAAGTGCCCACAGACCCAATGCCAATGGATTTCGCTGATGTATTTGTTATTCTAAAACCCCAAGACGAATGGGTGTCTGCCGATGACAAGGATGAACTTATTGATAAAATGAAAGATGCCGTGAGTATTATTCCCGGTGTTAATTATGAGTTTACCCAACCTATAGAAATGCGCTTTAATGAACTGTTAGAGGGTATTCGAGAAGATGTTGCCATTAAAATTTATGGTGAGGATATAGAAGTACTTGCTGCAAAGGCCGATGAGATTACAAAAATCATAGCCGGTACGGAAGGTATAGGCGATATGAGGGCAGAAGCAACTTCTGGATTGCCCCAAATGACCATAAAATACAATCGAAACAGACTGGCGCAGTATGGTGTGAGTATCGACCTACTGAATACAATGGTGCAGTCCGCTTTTGCGGGCGGATATGCAGGTGTGATTTTTGAAGGCGAAAAGCGTTTTGACTTGGTCGTTAGGCTCGACGAGCAGAACCGAACTGACATCAACGACATCAGAAATCTGTACATCAATTTACCGAGTGGTTCACAGATTCCACTTCAAGAACTGGCCACAATCGAATACGAACCAGGTCCTATGCAGATAAGTCGGGACAATACCAACCGAAGAACCTACGTGGGTGTAAATGTGCGCGGACGTGATGTGGAATCATTAGTTAACGAGATTAAGGATAAACTGGACGCAAATCTTGAATTACCACCAGGCTATTTTATTCGGTATGGTGGTGCATTTGAAAATCTTGAAAGAGCAAGCGAGCGATTACAGACTGTGGTCCCGATTGCTTTATTGTTGATTTTTATTTTGATTTATTTCGCATTAAAATCCTTTCCGCAAACCTTGATGATTTACTTGGCCATCCCGATGGCGACCATTGGCGGTGTATTCGCACTATGGCTTCGGGATATGCCTTTCAGTATTTCCGCAGGGGTCGGCTTTATCGTCCTCTTTGGTGTTGCCGTCCTGAACGGACTGGTAATGATCAGCGGTCTAAATGAGCTGAAGGAAGAAGGCGTGACCAACTTGAAAGACCGTATCGTAGAAGGCACAAAACGTAGGATTCGCCCAATAATGTTAACTGCATTTACCGATATTTTAGGATTTCTTCCAATGGCCATTTCAGCATCGGCAGGGGCTGAAGTGCAGCGACCCTTAGCAACTGTGGTTATAGGTGGATTGATAACTTCAACACTCTTGACGCTATTTATCCTTCCCATCTTTTACCAATGGGTCGAGAAACGTTCGGAACGGAAGAAGAAATTCAATCCAAAATTTGTTACCGCAACAGCCGTGGTCTGTCTTTTGTTTACTTCCGCTTTCGCGAAAGCACAACAAGTCCAACCTCAAGATTCTTTACCAATTGCTTCATTGGAAAGAGCAGTAGAAATTTCCAAGGAAAACTATCCGTTATTGAAAACGAAACAGTTGGAAATTCAACGACAGAACGCACTTAAAGGCGTTGCTTATGATTTTGGAAAAACCCAAGTTTTTACGGGCGGCGAAGAAATTGCAGATGGTCAAGGTATATATACTTTAGTTGGTGTAGGGCAACAAAATTTAGACCTCTTGGGTATCGGTGCAAAAAAGCGACTTCAAAAACAACGAATAGCTTTGGCCGAAACCGCTCTCGACCTGTCTGAATTGCAAGTGGAACAGGAAGTCAAAAAAGCGTGGTCGGAAGCATACCAACAACGACAGAAATTTGAGCTGTACCGCGAGCTGGATTCCATTTATTCACAGTTTGAAACGGCAATCCAACTCAACTTTGAGGTGGAAGCCATTTCAAGATTGGAATATTCATCGGCAAAAAACCAAGCGTTGCAAATCAGTAATAAATTGCAACAAGCAGAAAGCGATTATGCTATTGCGTTGCAAAAGCTAAATCTTTGGCTGGCAACAGACATTTTTTATTCTGTACCAGATGCATTTGAAGAAAGTGAGGTGGCTGTATTGGGATTGGATGCGGATTTAGAAAGACATCCCGAGCTGGAATTTTCGCAAAGGCGCATCGATGAAGCCGAAGCAAACTATAATGCCGCTCGTGCCGAGCTACTTCCTAAATTAAACCTGCAAGGTGGATTGCAACAGGTAAACGGCGATAGTGGATTTTACACCTATCAGGCAGGCATTTCAGTCCCGTTGTTTTCGGGCGCACAGCGTAGTCAGGCCAAGGCAGCAAAAATCGATAGCGAAATCGCAAGGACAAATGCAGATTTTATCCAACGCCAACTGCAATCTGAATTTAAGCAGGCTGTACAAGGCTACCAGAAGTGGAAAACATCTTGGCAGTTTTACAGGGATAAAGCTCTGCCACTTGCAGAAGAACAGCGTAAGGGCGCGTTACTCGCCTACAAGGAAGGTGCGGTGGATTATGCTTCATTCACACAGATTATACGTGATGCTATAAACACCGAAATGGATGCGCTCGATGCGCTTGACAATTATTTAGATGCCTTGTTTGAACTACAATACTTTCAAAACTAAAAAGATGAAAAAATTAAAATATTTACCGATTACCGCAATGCTTACGGCATTCACAATAATTAGTTGTGGCGAGTCAAAAACCGAAAGCGACCACGTTGATGCAACACATTCAGAAACAGAAGAAAATCACTCTGAAGAGGAAGATGAAATAGTTACACTTACTGCAAAACAGTATGATGCACTACAAATGAAAGTCGATACGCTTGCCCAGCGCAATATGAGTGGATATTTGGAAGCCAACGGACAACTGGAAGTTCCGCCACAAAATGAAGCGACCATCACTACGGTTGTTGGTACCAACGTAGTTTCCATCGAGGTCATCGAGGGCGATAAGGTCAATAAAGGTCAGACTGTGGCCTATTTGTCTCATCCCAATATCATACAGAAACAGACGGATTACCTCAATGCACATAGCAATAGTCAGTTTCTCAAAAAAGAATACGAACGCCAAAAAACTCTTTATGATGCAGGTGTGGGCAGCGGTGCCAATTTCCAAAAAGCAGAAGCGGAATATCAAGCTTCACGAAGTATGGTGAACGGTTTGGAAGCACAATTACAACAATTAAATGTTAGTACATCAGGTGTGAGAAATGGCACTATTTATCAAAGGGTTGCGCTACGAAGTCCTATTCAAGGCTTTGTGGAAAAAGTAGCCGTTAAAACAGGACAATATGTAGAACCTCAAACCGACCTAATGGAAATCGTGGACATCCATCACGTACACGCCGATTTGATGGTATTTGAAAAAGACGTGTACAAAGTAAAGGAAGGACAAACCGTGCGGTTCAATGTCCAATCCATTCCGGGAAAGGAACTTACAGCCGAAATCTATTCCGTAGGAAAAACTTTTGAGCAGAACCCCAAAGCGATACACGTACACGCCGAAATCGAAAATAAGGAAGGCAACCTGATACCGGGAATGTACATTCAAGGGCGCATCCAAACCGACAATACAATGACCACGGCAATTCCTGAAAGTGCCATCGCAGCCGATGGCGAAAAGTCCTTTGTGTTTACAGCAAAAAATGAAGGCGAGGATTGGAAGTTTATGCCCGTGGAAATCACAAAAGGAACTCACGATGGCGAATGGATTGCCATTGATTTTTTGACCGAACAAGAACCGAATACCAAGTATGCCTTTAATAACGCCTACTATTTAATGGCGGAAATGAAAAAAGGGGAAAACGAGGAAGAAGCACATTAAGAGATGAAAGAAACAAGAAAACAAAATCTAAAACAAGCAAGAACACTTCAAATTTGGAATGTCATCTATGACATTATCGAGGTGGTCGTATCACTTATAGCGGGATTCACGGCAAACAGTTCCGCCTTGATAGGCTGGGGACTGGACAGCACTATTGAAGTCATAAGTGCTGGCACTCTCGGTTGGCGATTGCACGGCGAAATCAAGGGTTTGGACGAAAAGCGCGTAGAAAAAAGAAAAATGACAACGCTATACGTCATCGCAATATCTTTTGCCCTCATCTGCATTTTCATATCCTATGATTCCATTTCAAAATTAATAAGTCAAGAAACAGCATCTTGGTCCACGTTGGGCATTGGGATACTGATAGTTTCCTTAGTAGTGAACCCCATTCTGATTTACTACAAAAGAAAATACGGTCATAAATTGGATAGCCCTGCCCTGTTGGCCGATGCCAAGGACACTTTTATTTGCCTTTATCAGACTGTGGTGGTCCTAATAGGCCTATTGCTCGTAAAATGGCTGGGCTGGTGGTGGGCTGACCCTATTGCAGCATTATTGATAGTGCCATACGCGGCAAAAGAAGGTTGGGAAGCCTATTCCAAAGCACAAAAAATCAAAAACAGCATCGATAAGAAATGAAAGAAATAGAAAAAAGATTGATTGACAATGGGGTTCGCCCAACGGCAATGCGCATATTGATTTATAAGTATATGGCCGATAGGGATGCCGCCATCGCCCTGACTGATATTGAGAATGCTTTCGCAAAAGCGGATAGAACCACATTGTACCGAACCCTAAAAACGTTTGAAGAAAAAAACGTGGTGCATCACATAGATGACGGAACTGGAATCTCTAAATACGCACTTTGTGAAGAAGGCTGTAATTGTGAAATAGAACAGGATTTGCATTTACATTTCCATTGCACTAACTGTGACGAAACGGTTTGTTTAACGGAACAAAAAATCCCGCATATCAATTTGCCCGATGGATATTTGGCAGAGGATGTTAATCTCGTGGTTACGGGAATATGTGAAAAATGTAGCAGTAATTTACTTTAACAAACAAATTAGATTGATTTTGAAAAAAAGCACTTTTATAATAACTAAAATGGACTGCCCTTCAGAAGAGCAGATGATTCGGATGAAGTTAGAGTCTTATGCTCAAGTAAAACACTTGGATTTTGATATTCCTAACAGAAAATTGGAAGTATATCACGTGGACGACGTCAAGGCGATACAAACGTCTATAGCCAGCTTAAAACTTGGGGATTCCTTAGAAGGAACCACAGAAGCCGAACCACCCGTAATGGAAGACCAATCCAAACAAAAAAGAATCCTATGGTGGGTCTTGGGCATCAACTTTGGCTTTTTCGTTATCGAAATGACCACTGGTTGGATTTCTTCTTCGATGGGTCTAGTGGCAGACTCATTAGATATGCTGGCAGATTCCATCGTATATGCATTAAGCCTATTTGCGGTAGGCGGTGCCATTTCAAGAAAAAAGAAGGTTGCGAAATACAGCGGATACTTTCAGATGGCATTGGCAATACTTGGGTTTGCAGAGGTCTTGAGAAGGTTTTTTAGCAATACCGAAACGCCCCTGTTTCAATGGATGATTATAGTTTCAATTTTCGCATTGGCAGGTAATTTGATATCGCTCTGGCTCATCAACAAGGCAAAGAGCCAAGAGGCTCATATGCAGGCAAGTGCCATTTTTACATCCAATGATATTATTGTCAATGGTGGTGTTATAGTAGCTGGGGTGCTGGTTTATTTTCTGAATAGTAAATGGCCCGATTTAGTGATTGGCGGGATCGTTTTCACTTTTGTAATGCGCGGTGCATTGAGAATACTGAAATTATCGAAGTAGTTTTTAAAATGATATCAAACTTGATTAGAACATATGAAAAAGAAAAAAGTAAATTTACGGGACATTGACCCAAAAGAACATAAGGGCGAGCACAGTCACGATGATGGCCATAACCATAGCAGCCCTGAAGAAATTTCAAACTTTAGAACCTATCTACCGGCTATTTTCAGCTTTGTAATGTTGATAGCCGGAATTGCTATTGATTACTTTGAAGCATTTCCACATTTTAAAGGATGGATAAGAATCGTTTGGTATTCCGTCGCCTACATTCCAGTTGGCTTTCCCGTCATAAAGGAAGGGTGGAACAGTATCAAAAATGGGGATTTCTTTACTGAATTTTTCTTAATGTCCATTGCCACATTAGGGGCATTCGCTATCGGCGAATATCCCGAAGGTGTGGCCGTAATGTTGTTCTATGCTGTAGGCGAGCTGTTCCAGAATGCAGCTGTTAACCGTGCAAAAGGAAATATAAAAGCCTTACTTGATGTCCGTCCGAATGAGGCATTGGTTTACCGTGATGGCGATTTTGTTTCAGTAAATCCCGAGACTGTTGAAATTGGCGAAAAGATTCAGGTACGTGTAGGCGAAAAAGTTCCGCTTGATGGTATTCTACTTTCTGAAAAGGGCTCTTTTAATACTGCTGCCTTGACAGGCGAAAGCAAACCCAATACTATTGCTAAAGGCGATACCGTTTTTGCCGGAAGTATCAACCTTGATGGCGTAATCGAAATCGAGACTACTAAGGAATTTAAGGATAGTTCTATTGCACGAATTCTGGATATGGTGCAGAATGCAACTGCCAGAAAATCAAAGACCGAATTGTTCATTAGAAAATTTGCTCGGATTTATACGCCTATCGTTGTATTCCTTGCCATCGGACTTACGTTCCTTCCTTACTTTTTTGTAGATGATTACGTGTTTAGGGATTGGCTGTATCGCGCATTGATATTCCTTGTGATTTCGTGTCCTTGTGCGTTGGTCATTTCTATTCCGCTGGGCTATTTTGGCGGATTGGGTGCGGCATCGCGAAACGGCATTCTGTTTAAGGGTGCATCCTTTCTTGATGCAATGACCCAAGTAAACACGGTCGTAATGGACAAAACAGGAACTGTTACTAAAGGGGTTTTTAAAATCAAGGAAATCAATTCCATCACATTTGAGGAAACCGAGTTTATGAAGTATTTGATGGCGATGGAAGAGCAATCCACTCATCCTATCGCCAAGGCGATTCTCGAATATAAAGCAGACGGTTCAGATTATGAAGCGACTGATGTTTCAGAGGTTGCCGGAAAGGGTTTAAAGGGAACAGTCAACGGAAAAACCGTTTTGGTAGGAAACAAAGCTTTGATGACTTCAAACAATATAGAAGTCCCTTCGGAAACGGATGACATTGTAGAATCAATCGTTATGGTGTCTATTGATGGGAAATTTGCAGGTTATGTTACCATTGCAGATGAATTAAAAGATGATGCGCACCAAGCCATTAAACAAATTAGAGATGCAGGGATTTCCAAGATTATAATGTTATCAGGTGATAAAAATTCTATTACACAGCAAGTTGCAAAAGAGTTAAATATCGATTGGGCGAAAGGTGGGTTGTTACCTGAAGATAAACTGAATGAGGTTGAAGAACTTAAAAAGCAACCTGAAACGAAAGTCGCATTTATTGGTGATGGTATTAATGATGCACCCGTTTTGGCAGCAAGTGGTGTAGGTATTGCGATGGGTGGTTTAGGAAGCGATGTCGCCATTGAAACAGCCGATGTAATCATACAGACCGACCAACCCAGTAAGATTGCAAGAGCGATTAAAATTGGTCGTTCAACGCGACGAATTGTCTGGCAAAATATTGCGCTTGCATTTGGTGTCAAGGTCATAGTCCTCATTCTCGGTGCAGGTGGATTAGCAACAATGTGGGAAGCTGTTTTTGCTGATGTGGGTGTGGCGTTTTTGGCTATATTGAATGCGATACGATTGCAGAAGATGGAATGGAATTAGTACATTCATGAAAATTCATTATTTCATGTATGGCTAAAAACGAACCCATCAAGCAACATTACATACCACGGTCTTACCTGAAAAATTTTGGTGTTGAAGGTAATAACGGCAACTATTTTGTTGATGCTTACAGATTGGAAGATGATTTGCTTCTTGAACAGATTAGTACAAAAAGTATTTGCTTTCAGAAAAATCTTTATACGATTCCGAATGCCGAGATTGATAGGAAATACGATTTGGAATATCATTATGCCGAACACGTCGATTCTGAATTCCCTAAGATTTATAAACTACTTGTCGATGAAAATGTGAAGATATTGACCTCTGAGCAAAAAAGGCAAGTACTATACGTCTGCCTATCCCTTTATTTTAGAACCCCGAGGTTTCTTAATCATCAGAACGCATTTACCGACCAAATTTTAGATAGAATGTTATTGTACGCCGACGAAAACGGCGATGTGAAATTTACATTTGAAGAAGAAAAGCACGAATTCAATATTAAGGATATTGGTAAAGTTAGACACGAATTTAAAGAGCGTAACAGGATTAAATTCTTGGTTCAACATTTGGAAAAATGGAAAGAATTTGTGGATTTCAAATATGATTGTACTATAAATGTCCACCGAATCAATGATGAGGATGCACCATTAATTACTTGCGATAATCCGGTATCAATACGCGGCGTAAAATCAACTCGATTTGAAGGCCTTTTTAATCCTGACTCAGTAATAACTTTGCCTTTAGATACCAAATACTACTTAGAAATCTTTCCAAACAGTATTGCTGATGGTCAAACCAGAATTAATAGGATGGTTCACGATAGGGACTATGTTTTTACTACAAATGGAATCGTTCAGATTAATGCTGAGAAATTGATAATTGGAAAACCGGGTACGATAGAACGACATTTTGAAATTCAATCGAGTTACGAGGATTCTGAAAATGGGGAACAATTTGTTGAAAAGGCAAAGTACAAGTTAGAGCAACTTCAGAAATTTACCGAACTTTTTGAAAAAAAGGGATTAACTTCAAAAGAAACCGTTGGTCAACTGAGAAAAATGCTAAGTCATGAATATTTCAAAGATGAAGACCAACTTATTCAAATGAAAAGGCTACTTATTGCTGCCGGACATTGGAATCAGAATCCGAAATAGAAATATCATAGTCCCTTATTTTTTTCACTGGTGCTACAAAAACTCGGTAGGCATTCGTCTATAAAAACTAAAACAAAGAACCAATCCAACTTCCTAAATAATATGTCTACAGTTTTAGTATATAAGTATTTGCTTAAATAATGATATATTTGTAGACGTTAAGTTAAAATTGATGAGCTTGGAAATAACCTGTACCCGGAATGAAGCCGACCATAAACAAATATCACGGTGCAAGAGGACAATAGAAAATTCTTCCGATAGTTTTAAGGCCATGAGCAAAATTTTGGCCCTTGCCGGAAGTGAGGTACGACTGAAAATCCTATTTCTTTTGAACATAGAAAATGAATTGTGTCCTTGCGATATTGCTGACATTCTTGAAATGAGTGTCCCCGCGGTATCCCAACATATCCGTAAAATGAAGGATGCAGGAATTATCACATCGAGACGTGAAGGTCAAACATTATATTATTCGTTGGTAAAGAGTGAGGATAATGTTTTAAATGGAATTTTCAGTTCAATTTCGATAAGAAAGAAAACAGCTTAGAAAGTTTAAATTATGGCATCGAATAATACTTCAAACACCGCGGCCTATACCAGTATTTTTACCGCAGTTGCAGCATCAATATGCTGTATTACCCCTGTCTTGGCACTGATTGCTGGAACAAGCGGCATTGCATCTACCTTTTCCTGGGTCGAGCCGTTTAGACCCTATTTTATCGGCTTGACCATTATTGTTTTGGTATTTGCATGGTATCAGAAATTACGGCCAAAAACAAAGGAAGAAATAGATTGTGCCTGTGACGATGATGCGAAACCTACATTTTGGCAATCCAAACAATTTTTGTTCATCGTAACCGTATTTTCGGGATTGATGCTGGCCTTCCCGTACTATTCCAACTTATTTTATGCACAGCCCACAAAGGACATCGTCTATGTCTCTCAATCCAATATCGAAAAGCACACGTTTTATGTTGAGGGAATGACTTGTGTGGGTTGTGAGGCACACGTAGAAAGTGAAGTCAATAAGTTGGATGGAATTATTTCGGTAAAAACCAGCTACGAAAATGCCAACACCATAGTGGAATTTGACAAGACCAAAACCGATTTGCCCGCAATCAAAAAAGCCATAAACAGTACAGCTTATAAAGTAGTCAAATAATGAGACCTCAGTTAATATCAACAATTACTTGCCCAAATTGCGGGCTTGAAAAAGAAGAGGAAATGCCAACAACGGCCTGTCAATTCTTTTATGAATGTGACAATTGCAAAAAAGTCCTTAAGCCAAAAGAAGGGGATTGTTGTGTCTTTTGTTCCTACGGTACTGTCGCTTGTCCACCTATTCAGAATAACGAAGATTGTTGCTGATTGATTGCCTACACAGTTCTCTAGTAAGAGAAAACTTTTTCGGTGCATTTAAAAACAGTTCATTTTAACGGCCAATATATAGGACAGTTTGCCTACTCTTTAGTGCTTGGTAATTAAAGGTCTTAATTGTGGTCTTTTTTAGTAGTTCTCTTAATTAACCTTTTACGGGACAGAAAAAATTACCTCGTTTTAGATATTTACAATTCCATGATTATTTAGAAAAATTAATTATTGCGTTTAAAGCTTCATCAGCGTTCTTATGAATGAAGTTGCCTTGATAACCTATAGTGGTGCTTAGATGAGTATGTCGATATAATTTCTGAAGCATTTGTGGAGAAACTTTATCACCGGCTATATTTCCAAAACTATGACGGGCAATATGATTGGTGATTTTTTTGTCGATTCCGGCAAGGTCCGCAATAATTGTTAGATTTGAATTTAGCCTTTTAATTGAGGTTTTAATTCTCGAATAGATAGCTTTTGAATCTTTAATGGGTATGGTCTTGAGTTCTGGAAAAATATAATCGGATTTGGTTTTTTTATCTTTTCGATAATATGATAAAATAGTAATTACGGGTGTTGGGAGCTTTAAGGAATCAGCTTTGTCATTTTTACTCATCTTGTAATACAATCTGTCTCCCACAATATCAGACCATCTCATCCTTAAAACGTCTGAAATCCGAATTCCCGCAAGATAGAATGAAAACAAGAATACATTTCTAGTATGCCACACGGAGGTTCTCGGGTCCAAGTCAAGTTCTTCGATTTTACGAATTTCGGTTTCATCGAGACCTATTTTAATAGTCTGGGGGTATTTGATTTTTATTTTGTCCTTCCCGAAAGGGTAAAACTTTCTATCTACTATTTTTCTGCTGATGGCCTTATTATAAAGTAATCGTATCATGACGAAAATATTCATAACGGATCGTTCGGATAGTCTGGCAGTTGTACGGAGATAAATTTTTAATTTTTTCAATAAATTTTCGTCAATTTCTTCAAACTCTAAGTTGCGTTTTTTAGCGAATTCTTTTATTCTGTTTATTTTACTTCTATCGGAAATTGCTCTATTATGATTATTTGCTTTGACTAAATCTTCGACATGTTCATTGGCAAGTTCGAAAAAGGATAACCTTTTAGTGTTTTTCCTTATAGAGTCTATAATTTGTTTTGCGGAATAATTCTGTTTTGAAGCTTCCATTTCAAAAATGATATCTTCAATCTCATCATATTTCTTTCTTATCAACCTATTCAACTGCTTATGCCTTGAATGTGAAGATTTTACTTTTCCTGCTTGTTCATCCCAAAATCTCGGGTTTATCTTTTGCCCCAAATGATAATAACTTCGTTTTCGATTTACAGTGAGCCGCAGAGCAAGTCTATAATCTTTGTTTCCTTTTGTGTCGGTTTTGGTGTGTAAAACTGTTTTTAGGGTTGCCATATCTTACCGATTTTTTATAAAGATAAAACATTCGGGGTAACACATGGGTAACACATTTTATGGTTTCATATCGATTCAAATGAGTATAAATAAAATATTAAGTAACTAAAAATCAACAATATGTATTATTTTGGTGTGATTTGATTGGCTAAAAAGCTGAACTTAGGATCTAGTGCCGCAAGGTGTGAGAGTTCGAGTCTCTCCGCCTGTACAACAAGAAGCCTTTCAGAAATGGAAGGCTTTTTTTATGGAATAAAGTGAGGTCATGGTTAATATTAGGAGAGGCGAGAAGCTTATCCTGAGCGGAGCCGAAGGGAGTCTCTCCGCCTGTACAAAGAGAAGCCTTTCAGAAATGAAGGGCTTTTTTTATGGAATATGGTGAGGTGGTAATTGTTGAAAACTAATATCCAAATTCTACTCCTTGATGGTATATAATGTTATGTTTTTCTCCTTTCCCTTTAATTCAACCGTGCCTATAGACACCAATGAAAAGCTCTTTTTTTGAGGCATTGCACGTACTAGATTTTCGGAAATTAAAATGTCCACCTGGTATTCATTACAAAGACTCTGGATGCGGGAGGTGGTGTTAAGTACATCGCCCGTGAAAATTATTTCTTTCTTTAATGCCCCAATTTCACCTGTAGTTACGGTTCCGGCATGCAAGCCGGCTTTAAATGTGGGTATAATACCAAAGTTGGTTTGGTACCATGGTGCTTTTTTCATTAAATCATTTTTCATGGCAAAAAAACAATCTATGGCATTGTTCACTTGAGTATCATCTTCATACTTCCAAGAAATTACAATTTCATCTCCTATATATTGATAAACCTCTCCTGAGTAACGTACAATAGCATCAGAGAAATCATTGTAATACGTCTTTAAAAGCTCAAAATATTTAATATGTCCCATTTGTTCCGCTATAGTAGTTGACGATTTCATGTCGGTAAACATAAATATTCGTTTTTCTTCTATAGGGCGGTGGTATTTACCCGTAAAGAAATTCATAAGGACTCCGTGACCAATATTTTCACTTATCTCATAATAAAACAAGCTAACAATAAGATTATAGGATATGGATACCACTGTGCTAACAAACTCAATGCTCACTATAAAGCTTTTAAACTTGTACCAAACCTGTTCACTAAAGGGAGAGGTATTGGTTTCTATAGCTGCGGCTATAGGAAAGGTGAGCAGAATGATTAAAAGCAAAAAAGAACTGTAGAAGGCAACTTTGTAAAGAAGTTTTTTTGAAAAATTCTTTTTACTGAACAAATTATCCAGCCAAAGAACTTCAATTGCCCCAACCATAAGCCCTACTACAACAAGCGCAAAGCTTGCAAAGATAAAAACCTCCGTAGTGATATTGATGCCACTGATCGGAGTTAAGTCTGTATTTAATGTTACAGCTTCTTGGGTAAACAGGTTGATCCAACCCAATATTAGCCAAATAATTGCAAAGGGTACGATCCTTGAAATATTTCTTTTGGCCTTTGGGCTTATTTGCATGTGCGCATGATTGGGTTTACATGTATTAAATAAACTAATGTACTGTTTTCAGTATATATGAAAGATTAGGTTGATATGTTGGTCCTATTTCAATTCCTGGTTTATTAATTCTAATATTTCGTCTATTTCTTCTAAAAGCGGAATGTAATGGGAGGTTTCTGCACTTATGCCCGTTAAAATAAATGAAAGTGCGTTATTTTCAAATTGCTTTGTATGTAGTAAACCTATATTACTATATGGATCCTTTGTTGGGGGAAGTCCAATGGTTGTTGGGGTAATGTTAGCATGGTCCAAAATTGTCCTAAGGCTAGCTTCATTGCTTCTAAGCATATCACGAACATTTTCTCTTTGTTTTCTAAGGTCGGCCTCCTGTACTTTAACATGCGCTATCATAGATTCCCAAGAAGTTAAGTACAAACGTAATTCTGTATTGGAAATATCTTTTAAGCTACCGGAATTCATCATTTCGTTCAATAATGAATTGTTGGGGTTGTACGCTATTTCGTATGAAAAGGCTTCAAATAAAAGTTGAGATAGTTCTTGTTCGTTATGTTGATCCTGCCCAGTATCTAAAATGGTTAAAATTGTCTTGGCACTTTCGTAATTATCCTTATTTACCTCTATAAGAGTCTGTAGCTTAGTTTTATTGGCGGAAAATTCATTTTTAAGACCTATTAGATATACCTGCTCTTTTTCTCTTAAAATATGCTCCTGATTTGCATTGTTGATACGTAAGGCAATTAAAATACCAATTACGACCAGAATAATTTCACCCAAGGCATATAATAGGTAGTTGCCCAGTTTTTTTTCGATAATTAGATTGCGTCTAACTTTTCTAAAGAATTTAAGCATACTTATGTTCTTATAGGTTCCTATAAATGTATTAGCTTTTTTTTATTCTTACTATATTTTGATATACAGATGTAGATAATTTCAATTGTTTTGCGTGATTATCTTGAATTTGGGAAAGCACTTTGTTATTTGGAAATTAGTGTTGAAAAGGCCATTTTTAGCATCTTTTTCCAGTAAATGATGCAAGAGAAATCTGCCATAACTTTTAAAGGGAGTAAAATGGATGTTTTAGAGGGGAGCAATGTTTTAATACCATGGGTTATCTTCTAAGACCCTCTCCATGTAATGCCAATACAGGTACATCATTAAAATATCCTAGCTTGCTCAAAGTGCGTTGACCAAAACCCATGCGTTCCCAAAACGAAGGTTTTTTATCTATATAGCTTATCATATGGGTGTTCTTGATATCTACAAAGCAACTTAATGCAGTGGCCATACCTACATTATGAACTACGTTTGCAGAGTAATTGACGCCCTTTAAATGTTTATAAAGACGTTTTTGGTTTCTTTTTTGCCATAGACTCATATCCCCTGGGTCGGTTAAACTTAAAATTTGGATATAGGTATTGTGCAATTTGGCTACTTCTACCAAATGCTTAATTTCTTTTGGCTTGAAATTGGTTTTAAAGTTTGTGGTCAGCACAATTTCCTTGGGCATGCTATAACAAACATTTTTAGGAATTACTAAAACAGGACAATGGCGTATATATTCAATAACGGATAAGGTGTTCTTTCCATAGGCTTGATTGTTTTCATTACTACAACCTTTAGCGCCCATGATTACCATATCTATGTTCATTTGTTCTACAATATATTTTATGGCATTAATAAATAACGCGGATCGTGATAACATATGAAACCGATGTTTTCTGTTCCTATTTTCAAAGGTCAGTTTGGCCATAATATCCCCCAATCCTTGGTTAGAACGTAACTCTGAAAATTTATTAAAAGCCTCATCTGGATCTAACAAGATAATATTATCAAGCCCGTGTGCTTCCTTGGCGTAGGTATTTAAAATATAAAAGTCGCACTCTTGATTTGCAAATAGTTGAATAGCATATTGTATGGCATTCCAAGAATTTTTAGAAAAATCTGTGGGTAATAATAGTCTCTTTGCCATGATGGTGAGTTAAAATGTTAGTTTACAATGTTGATGTATTTATGGTTATTCATTAGGTTTAAATTACAGTTTGACTTTTTTTGTTTTTAAAAAGACATCTTTTATTTCAAAAGATTTGTGGCTTACAAAACACTATCTATGTTTACATGTCTGTGTTTTTGTTCTACTTCTTTTATAGTTAATCTTTGCTCTCCGGAAGGAAATTCCCAAATTATGGTGTCCCCTTTCGCATAGCCAATAACCGCAGAACCCATTGGTGTTAATATGGATATTTTACTGTTCTTTACATCACTTTCATTTGGGGTTACCAGAGTAAATGTAGATTGCCAGCCATTTTCGGAATCTATGGTGATTTTGGTATTGAACCTAATGACATCCTTAGGCATTTTAAGGTCATCCACAATTTGCGCATACTCCAGTTCTCCCATTAATTTTTTCATGGAATAGGCAAGTGTCCTATCCTTATAAAACTCAGAAAGGTTCATAAGCCGTTTTAAGAGCATATATTCTTTTTTTTCAATAATCAGATTATTGTATTTCATTGCTTTTATTCTTTTTATCAGTACTAATAAATTTGGTATTCTGAACAAAAAAGGGGCAGTACGACTCAAAATCTTGAATAGACCACCCCCGTTCAGCCCTTCCTCAGAGGAAGGTATAACCACCAAAGTTATTTCTTTGTCTCCTTATACGGTGTTGACTGGCTTTAAGGAAATATACCTCTTTGCGTATATGCCTCTTCTAAACGTTCTATGGCAATTATAAATGCTGCCGTACGCATATCCACATCTCGTTCAATGGAAGTAAGCATTACCTTGGTAAAAGATTCCTTTAACTTTTTCTCTAGTTTTTGCATCACTTCATCTAGCTGCCATATTTCTCCATTCCTGTTTTGTAGCCATTCAAAATAACTACCTATAACTCCGCCAGAATTGCAAAGAATATCCGGGATAATCTCAATACCATTTTTTAATAGTATTTCTTCGGCTTCAACATCAGTAGGACCATTTGCCCCTTCGGCAATTAGATTAGCTTTTATATATGGGGCGTTTTTTGCCGTAATTTGATTGCCAAGTGCTGCTGGTACAATGATATCGCAATCAAGTCCGAAAAAATCGGAATTATTTATTATTTCAGCGTCGCTGAACCCTAAAATACTACCCTTGTTTGCTTTGGAATATGTCAAAAGCTTTTCTACGGAAATACCCTTTTCATTATGTATACAACCATAAGCATCTTGAACGGCAATCATTTTTGCTCCTTCCTGCTCTAAAAAATGTGCGGTCCAATAGCCAACATTTCCAAAACCTTGGACAATATATCTTTTGTGCTTCAGGTTTATTTTTTTGCTTTCTGCCCAGAATTTTATGGTGAGGTACACACCAAAGCCTGTTGCACGGTCCCGGCCTTCAGAACCACCTGCACCAAGGGGTTTGCCGGTTACCACGTGCATATTCTTTGATCGCTCGTTGGGCGATTTGGTAGACATATACGTATCCAAGATCCACGCCATGGTTTGTGAGCTGGTGTTTACATCAGGAGCCGGAATATCCAATTCTGGACCAATATTGTCACCCAAGGCGTAAGTAAACCTTCTGGTTATTCGTTCCAGTTCTGCAATGGAATATTTATTGGGGTCTAATTGTATGCCCCCTTTTGCGCCCCCGTAGGGTAACCCGGCTAAAGATGTTTTCCATGTCATCCACATGGCCAAGGCCCTTGCAGCATCAATATCTACCGTAGGGTGGTAACGTAAACCACCTTTATAAGGACCTAATGAGTTATTGTGTTGCACCCTATAGCCCGTAAAAACCTCTACCTCTCCATTGTCCATTCGTACTGGAAAATGTACAACGAGTTCATTATTGGTCACCTCCAGTATCTTTCTGATATTGGGGTTTAGGTCAATAATGTCTGCAGCATTATCAAACTGGCGCATGACATTATTAAGCATGCCCTGCTTTTGTGCCTTTTTATTTTTATGTGTTTTTGTGATCATGTATGTATGTTAACTCCAATTCACTTTTAACTTTTTAAATGGAAATTTTTATGCCATTTCTGTTCCTGTTTACCAACGGTTTGTCAAACTGATGTATGTAATCCCCACAACAATGTATGTTGTATTTGTTTTTTGTTAAACTGCAGAATGTTACATGATTGCATGTAAGGCAGATACTTCTTTTTAAATTCATATTTCATGACCTTTTTTAAGTTTGGGAAATAAAAAATCTGCCTGACAAACATTTTTTTTGAACAAAACTAAATTTGAAAGCCAGGCAGATAGGTCAACTAGCTATATGCATTATTTGGATACCAACTCTCCAGATGCCAACGCCTCTGAATAGTTTGCCGTAATTGTTGGGTGTGTACGGAAAAAACGAGAACCGTCCGTACGCTTCATCTTAATTTTGGTTTCACCATCTTTGGTTTGTTTAACCTCAGTAACCACTACTTGGTTGCCTTCAACAGTTTTATAGTTGGCAATACCACCTTTCTTGATGATAAAATTTGCTCTAGGTAAATCTATATGTTGAAATTGGTGGGCCTTTGGCTTTCCAATTTCATATACATCACCTACTTTAACTGAATTTTGAACATTATCCGTGTTCGTCTGTGCTGTTAGCATACTTGCTGAAAATAGCGCTGTTATTACATATTTAATCATAGTTCTGAATTTTGGGTTAATAAATTTTTCTTATGTTTTGCTAATGCGTCGTTTATTGTTTTCTCTGTAAGGTTTACCTTAAAATGTTGATTGGTCTGTGTAACTTTTTTTATGGTCAAAGTGACTACATTACTGGGAAGACCATAGGTGATTACATCTCCTTCCGATAAACCAATGATCGATGCCCCCAATGTACTTTGTACGGAAACCTTGTCATCTTCTAAATTGTTTTCATGTGGTGGCACCAATTGAAATGTTTGGTTCCAGCCAGATTCATAACTTAAATTGACATTGGAATACATTCTTATGATATCTTCTGGCATGTCTTCCAAATCATAAATCAATGCCTTTGACATACGCTCCTTTAAATTGTCCAATGCGTCTTTATGAGCATAATCTTCTACATAAGGGGTCAGTTGTTGATACCTTTGTATCATCACGAAATCTTTTTTTTCTAAAACTATACTTCCGTATTTCATCCCCCTTTATATTGATTTACTATAAAGAGGCAATAGGCATGCCCATGAATATTAAAAATGTGTTAATGTTTTTAAGTAATTGAATATCAAATACTTAATAGGAGTGTGAAAATAAATAACGAATTTTAATCCGGGGAATATTTACCCGGTTGGGGAGATTTGTACCGGTGTGTTATTTTAGTTTATCGCGAAGTGTTTTGCGATCTATTTGAAGAATTTCTGCAGCTTTTGTTTTATTACCATTTACAGAGGCGAGTACTTTTTTGGCATACTCTTTCTCCATTTCTCTAAGCGGTAGAAATTCCGTGGTGGGAAAATCTATCTGAAACTTTAAATGATCAGGTAAATCCTTTACTTGGATCATACCATCACTCATAATAACGGCACGCTGTATTAAGTTTTCTAGTTCCCTAATATTTCCCGGCCAGTGATACCGTTGTAAAATGTTTAGTGCATCTGGGGCAATACCCATTAATTTATCCCTATACTCAATACCATATTTTTGGACAAATTTTTCTACTAATAACGGTATGTCCTGTTTGCGGTCCCTTAATGGCGGTACATTTATTTCAACTACGGTTAGGCGGTAGTAAAGGTCTTCTCTAAATTCATTTTGGGCAATGGCCTCTTGAAGGTTGCTATTTGTTGCTGCAATGATCCTAATATCTACCTTTTCAACTTTTCGTGAACCGATTTTGGTGATTTCCTTTTCTTGTATGGCCCGTAACAATTTTGCTTGGACAGATAATGGTGCCGTTCCTATTTCATCTAAAAAAAGGGTTCCCCCTTCTGCTGCTTGAAAGAAACCGTTTCTATTTTCATTGGCACCGGTAAAAGCTCCTTTTGTATATCCAAAAAGCTCTGCTTCCAATAAATTTTCAGGTATAGCTCCACAATTGACCGCCACAAATGAAGCTCTGGAAAAGGTTCCTGAATAATGAATGGCCCTGGCAACCAGTTCTTTTCCCGTACCGCTCTCTCCTTTGATCAGCACCGTGGCCTTGTTATCTTTGACCCGATCTATAATGTCGGTTATTTTCTGAAAGGCAGGTGAAGAACCTATCATTTCTGAATAACCTTTGCCCTTATGGGGAATGGTTATAGTCTTTGGAACATCTTTTCTTATTTTACTTTTCAGCGATTTATCTACTGCCTGTTTTAGCTCTTCTTTAGTAAATGGCTTGGTTAGATAGTCCGTTGCACCGGATTTGAAAACTTCCAATGCGCCACTTACCGATGGGTAACCGGTTATAACCAGTTTTGGTATATCCGGATAATGTTCATCTGCAAACCTCACCAATTGAAGACCGTCAACTTCTGGCATTTGAATGTCGGTAATCAACAAATCTATAAAGGTGTCCTTTAGAATATATAAGGCCTGCTTTACGGAGACGGCTTTGAAGATATGGTAGTCCATTGACTGTAAATGCCGCTGTAACAATTCTAATATATCTATGTCATCATCTACAAGCAGTATGTTCTCTTTGCGTAAGGCCATTATGGTAATTTAGGAAAAGATATTGTAAAAATGGTTCCTTGGGGATGGTTCCTTTCATGGGTAATTGTGCCTTTATGACTACTAATGATACCATGAACCACACTTAGTCCCAATCCCGAACCCTCACCCATAGGTTTTGTAGTAAAAAAGGGCTCAAAAACCTTGTCCTCGTTTTCCATTGTAATTCCGGTTCCTTCATCCGTAATACGAAGGGTAATGTACTTCTTGCCTTTTTTTAAACTTATTTCAATCTTACCTTCTTTAGGGGAGAAATAAATAGCATTCATAATTAAATTAAAAAGCACTTGTGTCAATTGTACATTGTCTGCCCGTAATGCAATGTCTTGGTGACTAAAAGATTTAATAAGTTGTATGTTTTTTGTTTGTAGAGAGGGGCGTAACAAATTCAATACATCTTCTATTAAGGGTATAAGTAGTATTTCGTTCATTTGTTGCGGCATTTCACAAGCAAAAAACATTAATTTTTTTACCACTTCACGACTAAAAATAGCATTATCCACTATTTTATTTAAATCGCGCAAAGCATCGGCATCTGTTATACGTTCCTTTAAAAGTTCCGTAAAACCAAGAATATTGGCTAAAGGAGTATTGATTTCATGAGCAATACCAGCGGTAATTTCACCTAAAATATGAAGTCTGTCCGCTCTTTCTACTTGTCTTTTTATAGCGGCCTCACTATCATGTACTTGTTTTCTTTCCAATAAATTTCCTACCGCTAAAGCAACATTCTCAAGTAGTTTTTCTTCTTCGACCAAAAAATCGGTTTGTTTATATTTATTACTAGGATAACCCACTTTTATACAACCACAAACCTCATTAAAAACCTTAATGTCAGATTTAAGGTATACCATATCGTTACGGTACCCATCTGTCTTAATATCATATGTACCACTTTTTAACAATACCTCGGTATCATCTTCAAACTGCCATGCTTTTTTCAAACAAAAAGTTATAGCCTCTAAAGAAGTGTGTAACTGACTATAGTCAGAATTTACGATTATGGATGTTACTTCATATAGACAAGTAAGTTCCTTAATACGCTCTTTAAGTTTTGCCTCTGTGCTTACCATTTCTGCCTTAATTGAAATAGTGAAGTTCCTAAATATTTTTTTAGGATTAAAATTTTAAAGTAAAATACAACCAAGTGTTTAGTTTTCTTTAGACTGTTTTTATCAGATGAAATTGTTGACTTTTAGCTTGGTTGTATCCTTTGTTTGGGAAGCATTTGCAGACCTTTAGGCTTTAAAAAGCATGATTGTTAGGATTATCCCTTCAATGCGACGTTAAATAAATATTAAGAGGTTCTCTATTTCTATTTTGGAAGCACAGTAACCTTTACCCGTTTATATCTGGTCAGTACTGGTGTGCCTTTGTCAGAAACCTTTACGATAAAGTGTAGTGTTTCTTTTTTTGACACTTCTGGGGCGGTAAGATTAACTATGTGTACGTTATCCGCACCCATATTTATCTTCTTTTTATACGAACCTATCTCAAGATACTGAAACCATAAAAAGCTTAAATTATCACCATCTGGATCCGTAGAATCAAAAGCGTCCAAAACAAATCTATCGCCAGATTTTACCGTGAACTCCTCTGAGTGGGTCAATTTGGGAATGGGCGGGTGGTTTGCTTCTTCAAAACTCATGATTGACCAGTCCATACGGGCTGCAAAATCATTTTGAAAATCATCTCGCCAACGCCATAAGGTTTCTTTATATCCCGTAAATGTGATGGAATCTGGCCTTACGGTTCTTCCATATTCTTTTGGAACATGAGGTGTGTAGCTGTCAATGGCATTGGTCCAAATTGGCCGGGTCTCTGGAGCTATGGTAACAATGGAGCCTCCGTCCTTGGTTTTTGAAAAATCTGGTTTGTATAATTCATAACGACCGCCCCAACCACCTAATTCTGGATGTTCCGCAATATTTAGACCATTAGGAATCAATGATAGGAATGCGGGAGTGTCTCCTTCTACTCCCCATGCAACATCAGGATAATTTGCTCCAAGCGGTCCGTGGTTTTGTTGTATGTTTTGTGCAAGCCAATCATTGCTAATGCTAGTATTATCAATACCTTTTACAAATGAATTTATTCCTGTCCATGTGGCTTGGCTGTATTCATCGCCCGGGGTAACTATATAGAATACATCCGGAAAATTGTTTCTGATCCAAATACCACTATCATCTTGATCGGAAATGGTATACACCCTTAATTTGGAGATCATTTTTTTGGCCTCCTTAGCACTTTTGGTGTTTTTAATTTTATATAAGGATTGCGCCAAAGTATTTACCCCGCCCCAAACGGAAATCCATAAGGGTCTGTCATCTTTTTCTTCCAATACTTTTATGATCCAATCAGAGCCTTCGGAATCCATACCGGGCCCAACCCCTGTCATACCGTATTTAGGGAGACCATCTTTTATTAGGGCATTTAAGGTAGCTGCGCTTGGGTATTCTTTGTCATGTATTAATAAGTTTGGGTGAACATCGCCATAGGCTTTTACAAGTTTTCTTATGGAGGCAGGATTTATTTTGTCCTGCAGCCAACATGAAGTTGTGGCAACCATCCCTTTGATGTCTATTTCATTGCTATATAGAAATAATCGTATGAAAGATTGGGTGTCGTCTGGGTCGGCTTCTATATCCGATAATATAATTACGCGTTTCTTAGTATTTGCTTGTGCATTACAAAAGGTGGGTAGGTGGATAACGACAAACAGTAGTAATAAATATTTCATAATTAGATGGTAAAAAAGAAGCTAGTTTATACAATGTAGTTTTTTGCATGATAAATCTCAAATATAGCAAAAAACAAAGCAAAAGAAAATAAACGAAAATAATAATAAGACCGTATTATATTTTAGGTTATTGTACTAGTAGCTATGAAAATTAAAGGACTAAAGTTGGGCTATAAATATCTTATATTTAAGTCTAACTAAAATTATGGTTCCTGTATATGGCAATAAGACCTTTAACTTTCTTGCTCTTAATTTTTATTGCATTGGGCGTTAATGCCCAAGAGTTGCCGCCTATACAAAACTTTTCGCCTTTATCTTATGGGGCGGGTAACCAAAATTGGGCTATATCCCAAACGCGTGATAAAAAGATTTACGTTGCAAACAATAGTGGTCTGTTAGAGTTTAACGGAACTAAATGGATTTTATATCCATCTCCAAACGGTACCCCATTAAAATCGGTAAAAGTAATAGGTGATCGTATTTACACGGGTTGTTATATGGAATTTGGATTTTGGGAAAAGAATGAATTCGGTTCGCTAATATATACTTCAATTTCATCAAAATTAAATGAGCCGGTTGTAGAGGATGAGCATTTTTGGACTATAAAACATGTTAAGGATTGGGTGCTTTTTCGTTCTTTAGATCGTATTTATAGTTACCATATAGGTAATTCAACAATAGAAATATTGAATGCCAAAACCACACGTGCAACATTACATAAGGTGTTTAATAAAATATATTTTCAAAAAATAGGAGAAGGGCTATTTACCATAGAAAATGGTGAAGCTGTATTGGTTTCCAATGATGAAATTTTAAAAAATGATATTCTAGTAGGTGCATTTCCATTACAGTCGTCAATAGTATTGGTTACGGAGCAAAACGGATGTTACCTATTTAAGGATAATAGGTTGACAACTTGGAAAAATTTGAACAATACACCATTATCTAAAACTAAAGTCTATAGTAGCTTGCAACTACACGATGGCTCTATAGTACTAGGTACTATTTCTAAGGGCATATTTAAAGTGGATGCAAAAGGTAATGTGGTTATGCATATTGACCAGGAACAGGGTATTCATAACAATACCGTGTTATCTATGTTCCAAGATGTAGACAGGAATTTATGGTTGGGGCTGGACAATGGAGTTAGTGTTATAAATATGGAATCGCCATTTAAGGAGTATATAGACCATGTGGGAGAGCTAGGCGTGGTTTATACCGCAATTCTATATGATGATGTGCTTTATTTGGGAACTAACCAAGGATTGTTTTATAGAGCCAATGAATATGATAAATTTAAACTCATTGAGGGTACCCAAGGTCAAGTTTGGTTGTTAAAAAATGTTGACGGAGTTTTATTCTGTGGGCACCATGCCGGAACGTTTATAGTGAAAGGTAGTACGGCACAGAAAATTTCTGATTTTTTTGGCACATGGGACATTCAACCTATACCCAGCAATGATAATTTGCTGTTACAAGGAAATTATGAAGGCTTAAGTGTATTGGAAAAAGTAAATAACAAATGGACTTTTAGAAATAAAATTGATGGATTTGAAAGTTCAAGCAGGTTTTTTGAATTTGATGATGACCAGAGTATTCTGGTAAATCATGATTATAAAGGAATTTTTGAATTAAAATTGGATTCAGGTTTTACCAAGGTAGAAGAAGTAGGTCAAAAAAATTCCAAAGGGCCGGGTTCCAGTTTGTTGACTTATCATGATGATTTAATATATTCAACCGTAAACGGTGTATTTAAATATAATAGGGAAAATAAAGAGTTTGAAAAGGATGCTGTATTAAGCGATAAATTTTTTGCAAGCGGAGATGCTATAGTTGGTGTTCTCAACTCAACAGATAAAAACAGAAGTCTTTGGGGCTTTTCAAATAATAATATTATAAATGTTTCTACCGGTACCTTAAGCGGTGATCCAGAAAAAATTAAAATACCTATACCAAAATTTTTTAGAAAAGGTATGGGGGTGGTAGGATTTGAATCTATTGTTCAATTAATGGATAATACCTATCTCATAGGTACCTCAAATGGATACGTTACACTTAATTTAGATAAGGTAGAACAGCAAAACTATCATGTAGCTATTAACTCAATTTCAAAAGAATTTTATGATGCACCAAATATTGATGTCGCAATAGTGGACGCTTCGGAATTTGAATATGGTGAGAATAATCTAAAGTTTCACTACCATGTTCCAGAGTTTGATAAGTTTACTGAGGTGTATTACCAATATAGGTTAGATGGTCTTTATGTCGACTGGAGTTCATGGTCTACAGAATCTAATGTTTCATTTAAAAATTTACCATTTGGTACTTATAAACTTCAGGTTAAGGCTAAGGTTGGTAATGAACTTGTAGAGAATATTGCTGCATATGAATTTGTTATAAAACGACCCTGGTATGTATCAGTTTTTGCGATTACCCTATATATCTTGGTAGGTGTGCTCTTGTTTATTCTGATTCATAAGCTTTATAAAAGATTTTATAGAAGACAGCAAGAGCAGATTTTAAAAGAGAACAGAAAGCGTTTAAAAAGGAAAAAGCTAAAAGCGCAAAAGAAAATCATTCAGATTAAGAATGAGCAATTGCAGGAGCTAATAGATAGTAAAAATAGAGAATTGGCTATTTCTACAATGAGTATTATTAAGAAAAATGAATTCCTAAACTCCATTAAAGATAAATTAAAGGAGGCCCCTGAAAGCCCACAAATTAAAACCGTAATCAAAACCATTGATAGGAATATTAATAATGATGACGACTGGAAATTTTTTGAAGATGCCTTTAATAATGCCGATAAGGATTTTTTAAAGAAGATTAAAGGTATGCATCCAGAATTATCTTCCAATGATTTACGACTTTGTGCTTATTTAAGGTTGAACTTGTCTTCCAAGGAAATTGCGCCTTTATTGAATATTTCACTTAGAAGTGTAGAGGTAAAGAGATATCGGCTTAGAAAGAAAATGAATTTGCAACATGAAGAAGGGCTTACAGATTATATTATGGGTCTGTAGTCCACAACACTACCTATATTTACCACAACATTACTACAACATATCTATTTTTTTGGATAATAGTACGGACCTGTTTTACTGGTCAAAAGCGGTATATATTAATGATTCAATATATTTTCAACGCATATTTTACGATGTATGTTTTTTGTATAGGTTATTTTTTAGGATTTCGCAATTACCTCTTTTAAATTGCAATTCATGATTTTTAAATATTCAACAAATTTGAAACCTGCTTTTTTATGCAGGTAATGTTGACTTTTACAAGTGAAAATTAACTCCTAAAAATTATTGTATGAAAAATTTAATGTACATGTTCGTGACATTACTCATGGTGTTTGTTAGTTGTGACGAAGATGATTCTTTTAATCCGGGACCCTTATCTAACTTAGCGGTCTCTTCTCAAGTAAGTGCTGATGGTTCAGGTATTGTAACATTTAAGCCAACGGCTACGGGCGCAAAATTATACACATATGATTTTGGTGATGGAACTACTGGTGAATCATTAACTGGTTTTATTTCCAAAACATACACCAATTCAGGTGAGAACACCTATACGGTTACCGTTACGGTAACCGGGTTTGATGGTACAACGTTAACAGAAACTCTACAGGTAACGGTAGATGTGCCGGCTATGAACTCTGAACTGGTCAACTTAATAACGGACGGTAGTTCCAAAACATGGTTTTTAGCTGCGGCTCAACCTGGTCATTTAGGCTTAGGTCCGGCCAGGGAAGGAATTGATGGGGACTGGTGGTATCCAAAATGGTATTCTGCCCAAGCTTTTGAAAAATGCGGAAGCGAAATTTCCGATTGTTTTTGCGATGATGAGTTAACTTTTTCGGTGGATAGTAGCGGTGAGGTAACTTATGTATTGGATAATAAGGGGCAAACGTTTTTCAATGTAGGACATAAAGATGTGGTAGGGGGAACAGCGGATGAAGATTATTGTTATGATTTTGATACTAGTGGCGAAAAAGAGGTTACTTTTTCTACTGTAGAGGGGAATGTCCCAGAAGGGGAAACAACTGGTATGCAAATGGAATTTTCAGATGGCGGCTTCATGAGTTATTATGTGGGTTCTTCAACCTACGAGATTTTATCCATCAGTGAAGATTTACTTTATGTAAGGACATATGATTCTATGAATCCTGATCTTGCATGGTACATTCGTTTTACTGCGGCACCATCTACAGGTGGCGGAGAGGAAAGTTTGGAGACCATGTACACCAATTTAGTTTGGTCAGATGAATTTGATATAGACGGAGCGCCAAATGCTGCAAATTGGACATTTGATCTTGGTGCTGGTGGCTGGGGCAATGGTGAAGCGCAAGAATATACAGATAGTGCGGACAATGTTATTGTTGAAGACGGAATACTAAAGATTACTGCACGTGGTACGGGCGGTAATGGGGGTGTTAAACATTATTATGATGACATTACTTTGGTTGCGGCCGGCGGAGAAACTTCTATAGTTGAAGATTTTGAGACTGCTGCACCCATATTTACTGATTTTGGCGGAGCTTCAACAGCGGTAATCGATAACCCTGATGCTTCTGGTGAGAATACTTCTACTACTGTTGCGGAATCTACAAAAAACAATGGTGCAGAGGTATGGGCAGGTTCGTTTTTTGATGTTGATGCAGCCTTGGATTTAAGCACCTATACTAGTATGGAAGTTAAAACATGGTCTCCGGCAATTGGGGCGGTTGTAAGATTAAAACTTGAAAACCAAGCTAATGCCGAAGAATTTTTTGAGGTCGATGCAACTACATCTGTTGCGGAAAGCTGGGAAACCTTGACCTTTGATCTTAGTGGTGCTCCGGCATTTACATATGATAGAGTGGTGTTGTTTTTTGATTTTGGCGTTAGTCCTACAGGAGGCGCTGCTTATACTTCAGCGCGTATTAAATCTGAAAATTTATTTGAGTTTACCTATGGTAGAGTGGAAATTAGGGCAAAATTGCCTTCATCTGGTGGTACATGGCCGGCATTGTGGGCATTGGGAGCTAATTTTGATGAGGTAGGATGGCCTGCTAGTGGTGAAATCGATATTATGGAACATGTTGGTAATAATGCAAATACCATTACTAGTGCTTTGCATTATCCCGGTAATTTTGGCGGCTCGGCAGTAGTTGGGGCTACTTCGGTTCCAACGGCTACAACAGAATTTCATAATTATACCGTTGAGTGGAGTCCTGATAATATAAAATTTGTAGTTGATGGGGAGTTGATACACAACACTTTTGTGAATTCAGAAAGTACACCATTTAATAGTGATTTCTTTCTAATAATGAACATTGCTATGGGGGGTACTCTTGGTGGAGCAATAGATCCGGCCTTTACGGAAGATACCATGGAGGTTGACTATGTAAGAGTTTATCAATAGGGTTAGTTAGGTTTAAGTTCAGAAAAGTCATTGATTAATTTCAATGGCTTTTTTTATGTTTAATTATTATCTAAATAGCCCCATTGTTCCTATGTTAAAAGTTGATAAGTGTTATGAGCATTTCCTTGACAAATAATGAAATCATTAGGTCTAAATGTTTTAAGATTATTATTAAAACAACTGTTATATAGAAAATAAAAGAAAAAAAACGAAAAAAATAGTAAAAATTTTAAATCTAAATTAATACATTCGTCTATCGTTAGACATGATTTTCAGTTCTGCAAGGGGGTAGGTGTCTATCGATAAAAGAATGTATTATGAAACATTATAATTACAAAAGTTTATTTTTATTTGGATGTCTACTTGTGCTGGGACTTGCTTTAAAAGCTCAGGATGCTGATCAAAAACATAGGGTTTTGGTTCTTACCGATATAGAGAACGAACCGGATGACGCTATGTCTCTCGTACGGTTTTTAACCTATTCCAATCAGTGGGATGTGGAGGGTTTGGTGGCTACCACCTCGGTACATCAAAAAAATGAAATAGCAACATGGCGTATTTTTGAAATACTGGAAGCATATGCTAAGGTTAGACCTAACCTTATATTGCATGAGCCTGGTTATCCTGAAGTTGAGGATTTGCGATTGGTTGTAAAGGAAGGTCGTGCAGATTATGGTATGAACGCTGTTGGTGAGGGGATGGATTCCGAAGGGTCGGAATGGATTATAAATGTTGTAGATCAAGAGGATGAAAGACCTGTTTGGGTGCAAGTTTGGGGCGGACCCAATTGCTTGGCGCAAGCTTTATGGAAGGTAAAGAATACACGTACAGAGGCGGAACTTAATAAGTTTGTGTCAAAAATAAGGGTGTATACCATTTCTGATCAGGATGATAGTGGACCTTGGTTACGAAAGACTTTTCCAAATTTATTTTATATCGCTAGTCCAGGTTTTCATGCGTATGGTGGCTATCATCATGCTACATGGACAGGTATTAGTGGAGATAAATTTCATGGTCGATTTGCTGGTGCGAATTTTGAAATTGTGGACAATCCCTGGTTAGATAAGCATATTCGTAGTAAAGGTCCCTTAGGTGCCGAGTACCCTCATATGGATTATTTGATGGAAGGGGATTCCCCTAGTTTTATGTACCTTATAAATAATGGCCTCGGCAATCCGGACCATCCTAATTGGGGCAGCTGGGGCGGTCGTTATGAACTGTATCGCCCTAGAACCGAAAAATGGTTTTTGGAACCTGAAACCAGGCCTTTGTGGAACAATGCCCAAGATGAAGTCAAAGGAAATGATGGCAGTTGGCACACCAATAACAAGGCAACGATATGGCGGTGGAGAGAGGCCTACCAAAATGATTTCGTTGCCAGAATGGATTGGACTATAAAACCGTATAAAGAGGCTAATCACCCTCCGGTCGTAGAAGTGGATAACGAAAAAACCATAACCGCCAAGGTTGGGGACCGTATTGATTTAAATGCTGAAAATTCAACAGATCCAGATGGGGATAAATTAACATTCCGTTGGTTCTATTATGGAGAGCCGGGCTCATTCACAAAATCATCGGGGAGGACCGCAGAGCCGGTGAAGATAGAAAATGCCAACAGTGCCAAGGCTTATTTGGTAGTTCCAAAAGGAGCCCGTTTGGGAACAATGCATATAATTTTAGAGGTAACGGATCAAGGGACTCCGGCTCTTACAAGATATGAGCGTATCATTATTAATGTGGAATCATAGCAGTGCTGTATTCTCTAGCTAAGATGTGGAACTTAAGCAGGTAGATTTGTTTATTTTTATGAAAATTTACTATTTATTAGAATATGGCATATTTACCCAATAAGAGAAGAGAGAAAATAATTGAATTTTTAAATGAGGATGGCTCTGCCAAAGTAGTGGACTTGGCTAAATTATTTAAGGTAACTGAGGTTACTATTCGCCAAGATTTGGAAAAGTTAGAAGCACAAGGCCTTATCATTAGGGAACATGGTGGTGCTTTTTTAAAAAACATGGGGGATCAGGTGCGTAATTTTTCTTTGGTCAATCAAGAGCATATGGACTTGAAGGAAACCATAGCCCAAAAATGTCTTGAATTCATTGAAAGTGGCGATACCATTATTTTAGATTCTGGGAGTACCACAACAGAAATAGCAAAAAAGCTGGTGGGTTTTAAAAACCTTACTGTTATAACAAACGCGCTAAATATAGCATTGATGTTAGGTACGGAACCGGATATTGAGGTCATTATGACGGGTGGGGAATTTAAGCCGCCAACGCTTTCGTTAACGGGTCAGAAGGCTGCGGATTTTTTTAAGGGATTAAATGTACAGAAACTGTTTTTGGCTACCGCTGGTATTTCTTTAAAAGCCGGGCTGACCTACCCGAGTATAAGCGATTTAATTGTAAAGAAGGCCATGATAGATGCTGCCGATATTACCTATTTGGTAGCGGATAGCACTAAAATTGGTAAAAGCGCACTTGCTAGTTTGGGCGCACTTTCTTTAATAGATTTTATCATTACGGATTCAGGAATGGAGGATAAGGATAAGGAAGTATTCAAGGATAATGAAATAGAAGTGATTTTGGCATGAATGGCCTAATTCTAATTAGTAAATAAATGAAAAACAAAGAGTCTAAGTTGAGTATTGGTGTAATTATTGGTAACCGTGATTTTTTCCCGGATAGTTTAGTGGAAAAGGCCCGGACCGAAATCATTGAGGTTTTTTCAAATCTGAGGTTAAACCCTATTCTCTTAGGTAGTTCAGACACCAAACTTGGCGGGGTTGAAACTTTTAAAGAAGCACAAAAATGCGCTGAACTTTTTAGAAAACATGCTGATGAAATTGTTGGTGTACTGGTGTTGTTGCCAAATTTTGGAGATGAGAAAGGTGTTGCGGATACCTTAAAACTTGCAAATTTAAATGTACCGGTCTTGGTGCAGGCATACCCAGATGAGTTGACTAAAATGAATGTAGTCAACCGTAGGGATTCATGGTGCGGTAAAATTTCGGTGTGTAACAACCTGTATCAATATGGAATTAAGTATTCATTGACCAGTCAACATGTTTCCTTTCCTTCAGATGCTGCATTTCAACAAGATTTGAAGGATTTTGCCGCAGTTTGTAGGGTAGTAAAAGGGTTAAGGAATATCAGAATTGGAGCGGTGGGAGCAAGACCTGGTGCTTTTAATACAGTGCGGTATTCAGAGAAAATATTGCAGAGAAATGGCATAACGGTAACTACGGTAGACTTGTCCGAAATTCTTGGTAAGGCTAATAAGCTTACCTTGAATGATGCTGCTGTAAAACAGCATTTAGAAGCAATAAATGCCTATGTTCCACAAGGAAAAACCCCTAATGAGGCTATGCTCCAAATTGCAAAATTAGATGTGGTCCTTAAAGAATTTATGGAAGAATATGCATTGGACGCAACTGCTATACAATGCTGGACATCGCTTCAGCAAAATTATGGCTGCAATGTGTGTACAAGCATGAGTATCATGTCAGAAAACATGTTGCCATCGGCCTGTGAGGTAGATGTAACGGGTACCTTGACCATGTATGCCATGCAATTGGCTTCCGGCTCTCCCAGTGCATTGGTAGATTGGAACAATAATTATGCAGATGATCCTAATAAATGTGTATTGTTCCATTGTGGAAATTGGGCTAAGTCATTCTTGCCGGATATTAAAATGGATACTGCCCCAATATTGGGGACATCGGTTGGTGTAGAGAATACCTACGGGGCACTGGATGGTAGAACACCGGCCAACCCGCTTACCTATGGTAGAATAAGTACAGATGATCCTAAAGGATTAATAAAGGTTTACCTAGGGGAAGGTGAATTAACGGATGATCCATTAAATACTTTTGGAAATAGGGCAGTGGCCCAAATTCCAGATTTACAAGATTTAATGAAGTATGTATGTAAAAACGGATTTGAGCATCATGTGGTAATGAATGCATCAAAAACGGGTGCCATTCTTGAAGAGGCTTTAGGTAATTATATGGGGTGGGAGGTATATAATCACACCTCATAAAATAAGATGTAGTTGACGAAAACATGAATCATTTATCATGACGGATAGGGAACTCAAATTAAAATCGGTAACACTTAGAAGAAATCTTCTAAAGTATATCTATAATGCAAAAGCGGGCCATACCGGCGGTAGTTTGTCTTGTATAGATATTTTAAATGTGCTTTATAATAGTGTTTTAAAGGTTGATCCAAAGGATTTTAGTAATCCAAATAGAGATCGTTACATTCAAAGTAAAGGACATTGTGTAGAGGCACTTTTTGCGACACTGGCCGATCGTGGGTTCTTTCCTGAAACGGATTTGGAGACATTATGTGCATATCAATCTCATTATATAGGTCATCCAACCAAAAAAGTTCATGGGGTAGAGCAAAATACAGGGGCGTTAGGCCACGGATTACCTATTTGCGTTGGTGAGGCCATTGCGGCAAAATTGGATAATAAAACCCATAGGATATTTACGCTTTTAGGTGATGGCGAGTTGCCGGAAGGTTCTAATTGGGAAGCATTTTTGGCCGCATCACATTATAAATTGGATAATCTGTACGCCATTCTTGATAACAACAAACAACAGATTACCGGTGCAAATAATGAGGTGATGAACACAGATTCTATCCGTGAAAAATTAGAAACTTTTGGTTGGGCGGTCAAAGAGGTAGATGGTCATAACGTTAAGGAGTTAAAGGAAGTTTTGAACAATGGCGCATTTGAAAAGGGCAAACCTAATTTTATTATTGCGCACACCGTAAAAGGTAAAGGAATAAGTTATATGGAAGGTGTCTTAAAATGGCATCATGGGGTGCCTAGCCAAGAGCAGTATGCATTGGCACAGCAAGAATTAAAAAAGGCAGAAGCGTTAATCTAGGATACTATGGAACTGGATAAAATTGAGGATAAACATTTAAAGCCCGGGAAAGCCAATCAAGTGGTTTTTGCCGAGACGCTTGAGGAATTGGCTGCAGTAGATAAGAATATTGTTGTGGTAACCAGCGACTCTAGAGGTTCTGGTAAATTGGTTCCTTTTGGGGAAAAATATCCAAAACAGATTGTTGAGGTGGGCATTGCGGAGCAAAATTTGGTAGGGGTAGCGGCAGGTTTGGCTTCTGCAGGTAAAAAAACATTTGCTGTTTCCCCGGCATGTTTTTTAAGTGCTAGGGCTTTGGAGCAGATTAAGAATGATGTGGCATATTCGGACAATCCCGTAAAGTTGGTAGGTATTAGCGCAGGGGTAAGTTATGGCGCGCTTGGAACAACACATCATAGTCTTCATGATTTTGCAGCGTTGAGGGCCATAAATAATATTACCATTGTAGCGCCGGCCGATAATTTTGAGGCGGAGCAAACTGTTCGTAAAGCCATAAATTTTGGTAAACCGGTTTATATACGATTGGGGAAAAAGAACATGCCTTTCTTGAATGAAAAGAATAGGGATTTTGAATTTGGTAAGGGACGTATAGTTAGAAAAGGAAAGGACGTAACGATTATTGCTACCGGTGAGACTGTATACCCTGCTTGGTTGGCAGCTCAACAATTGCAAGAAAAAGAAGGTATAACTGCAACTGTAGTTAGTATGCATACCATAAAACCTTTAGATGTAAATCTATTGGCTGAACTGGCTGCAAATGGTAAGCCAATATTAACTGTAGAAGAGCATATGGTTCATGGAGGTCTTGGTGAAGCTTGTGCCGGTTACCTTTTTCAAAATGGTTTTCGTAATACTTTTGCGATTATTGGTATACCGGACGAGTATACGGTAACCGGTTCTCAGTTAGAAATATTTAATCATTATGGTATTTATGAAGAGGGTATATATGCCAAGGCCAAAGAAATGATCTTTCAAAAACAATAATGATATGAATAGGCAACTTTCTGTTAGAATATTAAAAAGTACCATGCTTGTGGCTATACTTTTTGTTATCGTTGGTTGCAACCGTAACAACGGCAATTCACCAAAAAAAATGGCTGTTGTAGTTTCAACATTAAATAACCCATGGTTTGTAGTTTTGGGTGAATCCGCTGCCGAAAGGGCAAGGGAGCTTGGTTATGAAACAACCATTTTTGACTCGCAGAACAATACGGCAAAAGAGGCCGAACATTTTGAAAACTTAATTGCTGCGGGCTATAGTGCAATTCTGTTTAATCCTACTGATGCTGAAGGGTCCGTCAGTAATGTCAATAGGGCTAAGAAAGCTGGAATTCCAACTTTTTGTATGGACCGGGAAGTTAATTCTTTGGAGGGACCGGTAACCCAAATTATATCGGATAATTTTTCGGGATGTGTGGAGTTAGGTCAATATTTTGTGCGTCAATTGAACAAAAAAGGAAAATATGTAGAACTATTGGGATTGGTAGGGGATAATAATACTTGGAACCGATCTAAGGGTTTTCATAGTGTCGTAGACCATTTTCCAAATTTGGAAATGGTAGCACAACAAAGCGCGGATTTTGATAGGAGCAAGGCAATGGAGGTATTAGAGTCGGTGATGCAGTCGCACCCGGATATTGATGCGGTTTTTTGTGGAAATGATGCTATGGCAATGGGCGCATACCAAGCATTGGTATCTGCAGGAAGAGCCGATAGTGTAATGGTATTTGGTTTTGACGGTGCCCAAGATGTCATGAATGCCATTAAACAGAAGAAAATTAAAGCTACGGCGCTACAGTCTCCAAAATTTATTGCCCAGACTGCTGCGGAATTGGCGGACAAGTACTTACAAGGGGAACGTGATATGGATAGAAAAATGCCAATAGCGGTAGAAGTCGTTACCCAAGAAAACATAAGTGAATTTGAAACTTATGCAAGCGAAAATTAAAATGAAAAAGCCTATCAAACGTATTGTAATCACCGTGATTATTGTCTTAGCTGGGTATAATGCGGTGTTTTTTGAACCTCTGGACAAGAAAAATGCTGCTGCGAATGTGGGTGTTTTTGATCCTATTCAGTTTGTTGATTCATTTATGGAAGCAGAAGTAAAGAATGTATCGGCAACGGAGGCCAATGAACTAATAGCTTCCTTAACATTGGATTTAGTGAGGGTGAGCACAGAAAAGGGCCGAAAAATGGGAGTTAGTAACGATTATTACTTTATGGTTGAAGGTAATGGCGTTGTTCAAGCTATTGAAGAAGAAAATGTACTTCTTTCATTAATTGGGAGCGATAATAATGAGATTAGGATTGCTACGGATTTTATCTTCGGGAATACCATACGAGAGGCTACTGCTATTGCGAATATTGGCGATTTTCAAAATACTATGGATTTTAATACTATTTCCGTTGCATTAAATGATAAAGTTAGGACCACTATTGTACCACCATTTATCAAGAATGTAAAAGTAAATGACTCGGTTTATTTTAAAGGAGGTATAAAGGTAAATACTAAAAACCCTACAATTGAAGATCTTAGGGTTATCCCTTTAATTCTTAACATTCAATAAGAAGTGAAGGAGGATGGCATTATATTAAAAGCGGTCAATATCACCAAGAAATTTGTTGGTGTAACCGCTCTTGATAATGTTTCCATCAATATATTTAAAGGTAAGGTCAATGTTATCGTTGGTGAGAACGGCGCCGGAAAATCTACCCTGATGAAAATATTATCTGGTGTTTATCCAGATTATGGGGGAACATTGCTGCTTCAGGGAGAACCGGTTAATTTTTCTAATCCCAAGGATGCAATGTCCAAAGGTATAGCGATCATTCATCAAGAATTGAACTTAATTCCATATTTAAGTATTTCTGCCAATATATTTTTAGGGCGTGAACTGGTGGATTCATTTGGTATGCTTGACTTTAAAAAAATGAATGCCATTACCAAACGGTTATTAGAGCGTGTTGAGTGTCATGTTCCTGCAACTACGTTGGTTTCCAAATTAAGGGTTGGCCAACAACAACAGGTAGAGATGGCAAAAGCATTGTTGGATGAGGCCAAAGTAGTCATTATGGATGAGCCTACTTCTGCCATAACCGATGCCGAGGTAGAAGTGCTTTTTAGAATTATTGCTTCATTAAAAAAACAAGAGGTATCTATCGTGTACATATCTCACAAGTTAGATGAACTATTTCAAATCGCAGACCGGTTTATAGGTCTAAGGGATGGTAAAATGGTAGGTACAATAGAGGATAGTGGTAACGCTACCAAGGATGACCTGATTAGGCTAATGGTGGGCAGGGATATTAATAATCTGTACACAAAAGATGAACAGCCTTTGGGAAATGAAGTTTTTAGGGTAGAAGGTATTTCTCTTCCACACCCAACCAATAAGTCCCAGTTTTTGGTAAACAATGTTAGTTTCTCATTAAAAAAGGGAGAGGTTTTGGGCATATTTGGACTTATGGGGGCCGGAAGAACAGAACTGTTGGAAACCCTTTTTGGTTTGCATAACGAGCTAATGAGTGGTACTATTTTTATAGAGGGTAAAAAAGTTGAAATACGCTCTGTAAAAGATGCGGTGGTAAATGGTATGGGATTAGTGCCGGAGGACAGAAAAAAAGACGGTTTGGTATTGTCAATGCCCGTTTATAAAAATGTTAGCATGGCAAACCTGGATCAAGTAATGGACAATGGTTTTCTAAATAACAAATTAGAAAGCGGTCTGGCAAAACAATACATAGCAGATCTTAAAATAAAAACACCATCGCAAAATGAACGTTGTAAAAATTTAAGCGGGGGCAATCAACAAAAGGTAGTCTTGTCCAAATGGTTGGCCACTACACCCAAAATACTTTTTCTTGATGAACCTACCAGAGGTATAGATGTTCATGCCAAAAATGAAATCTACCATTGGATCAATACGTTTGCCAAAAGAGGGTTAGGTGTTTTGGTGGTGTCATCGGAACTACCTGAAATCTTGGCAATATGTGATCGCATAATTGTTATGGGGAGGTCAAGGATAACTGGAGAATTTAATAAAAAAGATGCTACGGAAGATACCATTATGAACGCTGCAATTTCATGACAAAAATGAATATTAAAACAACCTTGATAAAATTCCAATCCATCATTGCCTTATTGGTACTGTGTATTGTATTGACGTTTATGTCAGATAAATTTTTAACCCCGGAAAATGGATGGAATATCATGCGTCAGATTTCAGTGAACGTATGTATTTCAATAGGTATGACATTAGTTATTCTCACTAGGGGAATTGATTTGTCGGTTGGTTCTATTTTGGCCTTTAGCGGCGCAGTGGCAGCAGGCTTGTTAAAATATGGTATAGATGTTCCATCCTTGAATTTATTTATCGGTTTTACCGTATTTGGAGCCATTTTGGGCGGCTTGTTCGTAGGCGGTGGCTTAGGTGTGTTCAATGGCTGGATGATTACAAAATTTAATGTTCCTCCTTTTGTAGCTACTTTGGCAATGCTTACCATAGCCAGGGGGGCTACCATGTTGTGGACCGGAGGTTTTCCTATAACGGGTTTAGGTGCAAACTTTGCATTTATTGGTACGGGCTGGTTTTTGGGAATACCCATGCCAGTTTGGATAACGGCCGTGCTGGTCATTTTGGCCGTTATTGTAACCAATAAAACTAAATTTGGTAGGTATGTGTATGCTATTGGGGGCAATGAAAGTGCAGCACGTTTGTCTGGGCTGCCAATAACCAAAATAAAAATTTGGGTGTACACTATTGCAGGTATTTTAGCGGCCGTTGGTGGCATTATACTAACATCACGTTTAGATTCTGCACAGCCCAATGCCGGTTTTAGCTATGAATTAGATTCCATTGCGGCCGTAGTCATTGGCGGTACGTCATTATCAGGTGGTAGAGGGTCTATATTGGGAACGGTACAAGGAGCATTGATTATTGGAGTGCTTAACAGTGGTTTGGTATTGTTGAACGTATCTCCTTTTTGGCAACAGATCATTAAAGGTTTTGTCATCTTATTGGCGGTTATATTAGATCGCATTAACCACCCAAATGAAGATTAGTCTAAACAATAGTTAAAAAATATTTCTAAGCGAAATTTATGGCTACATCCTATATATTATCAATAGACCAAGGTACAAGTGGTACAAAAGCCATCATATTTGATACTGAAGGTAACATTGTAGCTAAAGCCTCGGAAGCTTTACGCTCCTATTACCCGTTTTCTGGTTTTGTAGAACAAGACCCAGATGAGATTTATCAAAATGTGATTAAGGCGGTTAAACATTGCTATGCTATTTTTTTGAAGGAATTAAAGGGTGAGGAGTATACGTTGCTGTCCTGTGGAATATCTAACCAACGAGAAACTTTTGTTCTCTGGGACAAAGCAGGAAAGCCTCTTTACAATGCGTTGGTTTGGCAATGTAAACGGTCTGTGGATATCTGTGAGAAGTTAAGGGTGCAAGGATTGGAAAATAGGGTGAATTCAAAAACCGGACTCACCATTGATCCTTATTTTTCCGCTACAAAAATAATGTGGCTGGCACAACAAAATGCGGCCATTGCAGAAGCAATGGGTAGGGGAGATGTATTTTTTGGTACAATTGATACGTGGTTGCTATTCAAACTTACAGGTCATAAAAATTATTATACGGACCATACAAATGCTTCTAGAACCTTATTGTATAATATTTATGACCTATCATGGGATTTGGAATTGTTGAAAGAATTAGGTTTGTCCAATTTAAAATTACCTGAGGTAAAGACATCCGCTTCCTCTTTTGGGAAATCTAATTTTAATGGGATTTTTGAAACTGAACTGCCCATAACAAGCTTAATTGGCGATTCTCATGCAGCTTTTTTTGGAGAGGAATGTTTTGAAAAAGGTATGGCCAAAGCAACTATGGGTACGGGATGCTCTATTTTGTGGAATACAGGAAATACACCGGAGAAACACGGTAACGGTATTCTTACCACAGCGGGTTATAGCTTGCCAGATAAACTACACTTTGCATTGGAAGGTGTAATTGTTAGTTGTGGTGCTACTTTGGAATGGTTGAAAAATCAACTGGAATTATTTACAGACCACAGGGAAATAGAGGCTTTGGCAACATCAGTTTCAAGTAATGAGGGAGTTTACCTTATTCCTGCTTTTAGTGGAATAGGGGCTCCACATTGGCAAAAGGATTGGAAAGCTTCTGTCCATGGGGTAACCTTTGGTACTACAAAAGCACATTTGGTGCGTGCAGCATTGGAATCCATAGCGTTTCAAATTAAAGATGTAATACATGCCATAGAACAGGAAACTGGGCAACCTCTTAGGGAGCTTAGGGTAGATGGTGGTATTACCGCAAACGGATTTTTAATGCAATTCTTGGCAAATTTATTGCAAACTCCCGTTACCAATGTGGGTATTACCGATATTTCTGCTAGGGGAGCAGCGCTAGTTGCAGGTTTGGGTGTTGGGTATTGGAAAGAACTTAGTGAACTGCCAAAGGCTAATTACGAGGGATATAAAAGTTACATCCCTGATGACTTAAGTTTAGATAGCCTAACGCCTTATCAATCATGGTTAAGATTACTGAATGATAAAAAGGAATAATACAACGGTACTATGAATTAATTGAACAACACATTGTAATCAAGATATGTAACTAAAAGTATAATTTTTTCTTAATTTAAAGTTAATAGGTGTGTTTTGGGATAATATAGCATATAAACTGGATAAATAAATTGATTTTTGGGTCGTAAAGGATGTAGACCTTTGTCCTGTATAATTGCTAAGAAATAAAATCATGAAAAATATAAAATTTTATCCCACGGTATGGCAAACAATGCCTTTCTCTTTAGATATGTTGGATATTTGGAAAAGAACGTCCAAGAAAAGAACAAAAACAAAAAATTAGTTCCCCCACCAATAATGTTATAAATGAAAAAGCCCCTAAATAGGGGCTTTTTTAATAGTAATTTTTTAACAATATGGGCTATGTGTTAAAAGGTTAAACAATCCCTATAAGGGCTAAAAATGATCCTACTGCAACTACAGCTAAAAAAGCGTTCATTGCAATGATAAGTACTGATAGATATGTATCTATCCCCGTTTTAAATGATAAATCGTTCATAACATTACCTACTTTAAAGTTATATCTTAAAGTTAGTCGATATTTCCAAATTTAAACGTAAAAATGTTGTAAAATCCTACAAAACCAATGTAAGGACTTACTTTTGTGTGGTGAGTTGAAATCAATTTGGTAGATAAACGCAAATATGAGACGTTATATCGACTTTTGGACTTAAGTTGTTCTTTAAATTTAATAAGAGCATCAGAATACCCGTATTAACTATAACAGCCCAAACCAAGCAGCCAATCCTGCTAGGGGTATTGCTATTAAAATACCTATTAAACAGGCAATCATTAATTTTAAAAAACCATTGAGCATTTTAACGCCCGCTGTAATATCTTGTTCCATGATCATAATATATAAGTTCTGTTCTCAAGATATGAATAAAGGGCTAAGTTGCTGTGGAATAGTATGATAAATCGACCAAAGATGAAAAATCATCTTTGTAAAGTAGTATTAGGACCAATTCTCCCTCACTAATATTTGTCTAAGAATTACCTGTACGAGATGTTGAAATTGGTAGTAAAGTATGTATCGCCGTCATAATTTTCTCAGTAGCCCCCTGTTCCCGTTTTATATATTCTTCATTAATATTACCCGTCTTCTTTCTTAATTCATCATCTTGAAAAAAATGATCCAAAAGAAATTTTAATTCTTGAAAATTATGTACGGGAAGAACTCCTTTGGCTTTTACTAAATGTTCCGCCTCTAAGAATCCATCATATTTTGGACCTATAATTACAGGTATGCCAAAAACAGCAGGCTCTAAGGTATTATGTAATCCTGTGGCAAAACCTCCACCAACATATGCTAGGTCAGCATAACTATAAATTTTTGTGAGTAAGCCAATGGTGTCTATTATAAGGACATCATAGTCTTGTAATGCACCCTTTTTTAATTCTGAATAGCAAAGCGCAGGCTTTTTAAGCCCCTGTTTAATTTCATTGATATGTGATGCTTTTACTGTATGTGGAGCAATTATGAATTTTATAGGTAACTGGTTTTGGTTGATATACGCAATAATTAATTTTTCGTCCTCTGGCCATGTACTGCCACCAATAAAACAAAATTTATCGGCAGTAAAGCTATCCATGAATGTTAAGCTATTGTCCTGTTGCAATATTTCTGTTACCCTGTCAAATCTTGTATCTCCGGTTTTAGTAACATTGGTATAACCAATAGAATTCAATAAGTTTTTGGAAGTTGTATTTTGAACAAAAAAATGGGAAAAATTAGAAAGTGCTTTGCGCATAAAAGACCCATACCATTTAAAATAGATATGTTGTTCTTTAAAAAGTGCCGATGCCAGTATGGTAGGTATTTGTTCTTTTTTTAATACGGATAGGTAATTGGGCCATATTTCATACTTAATGAAAATTGCCAAATCAGGATGTACTGCCTCAATGAATTTTATAGCATTACTTTTGGTATCCAACGGTAAATAACAAATAACGTCGGCAACCTTGCTTTCCTTTTTTACTTCATATCCTGAAGGGGAAAAAAAACTTAGAACCAACTTATGTTGAGGGTAATCTTTTTTTAATTGTTCTATGATCGGCAATCCCTGTTCAAATTCTCCCAAAGATGCCGTATGTACCCATATTGTGCGATCTGTAGTGGAAATTTTATTTTGGATATGCTCCAAACTTTTTTTGCGTCCGTTCACAAAAAGAGAAAGCTTTGAACTAAACTGTGCCGCTATGGTTAGAAAACCTGTAGCTATAATACCAATAAGATTGTAGAGAAAGGACAAACTATTACTTTTGCGCTAAATTACGCTTCTTTCGATAAAATTAGTATCGGCTGTTTCGTATTTTTGTAAGACTTCACCTAATTCCAAAGAATGAGAAAAATACAAATGGTGGACCTAAACGGTCAATACAAAGAGATTAAGGAGCAAGTTAATACGGCCATTGCCGAAATATTGGAAACATCGGCTTTTATCAACGGCCCAGAGGTTCATTCGTTTCAAAAAGAACTGGAAGATTATTTAAATGTAAAGCACGTTATACCTTGTGCCAATGGTACGGACGCCCTCCAAATTGCTATGATGGGGCTGGGACTAAAGCCAGGCGATGAAGTCATAACTGCAGATTTTACTTTTGCGGCTACTGTTGAAGTTATTGCACTCTTACAATTAACCCCTGTTTTGGTAGATGTTTATCCAGATACTTTCAATATTAATATAGAAGCAATAGAAAAGGCAATTACTCCTAAAACAAAAGCTATTGTACCTGTACATCTTTTTGGGCAATGTGCCAATATGGACGCAATAATGGCTTTGGCAAAAAAGCATGATTTATTCGTGATTGAGGATAATGCCCAGGCAATTGGTGCTAAATATTACGCTAATGACGGTACAAAACATATGGCGGGCAGTATAGGGCATGTAGGTGCTACCTCATTTTTTCCTTCTAAAAATTTAGGTTGTTATGGTGATGGTGGCGCAATTTTCACCAATGATGATGACTTGGCACATACTATAAGGGGAATTGTAAATCATGGAATGTATGAGCGGTACCATCATGATGTGGTGGGGGTTAACTCAAGATTAGATTCTATACAAGCAGCAGTACTGCGAGCCAAACTTCCAAAATTAGACGGGTATTGCGAGGCAAGAAGAAATGCGGCCCGTGCCTACTCCAAGGCGTTTGAAGGTCAAGAACATATTATTACACCAAAAACGGTAAACCAATGTTCCGGTATTTGTGATGTCTGTGAATGTCATGTGTTTCATCAATATACGTTAAGGATTACAAATGGTAAGAGAGATGAACTTGTTCAATATCTCAATAAGAATGAAATACCCTGTGGTGTTTATTATCCTATTCCCCTTCATAAGCAAAAGGCATATGAAGATGAGCGGTATAAGGAAGAAGATTTCCCGGTCACCAACCAATTGGTTACTGAGGTTATTTCCTTGCCAATGCACACAGAACTGGATAACGAGCAGATTAACCATATTACGGATATGGTTATCGGTTTTGTTAATGGTTAGAAATTAGGTTTTCTATTTTTGAATAACGCTGAAATTAAATCAAATGAAAATATTAGTCACGGGTGGATTAGGTTTTATTGGTTCACATACCGTAGTTGAACTTCAAAATAAGGGTTTTGAGGTTGTCATTATAGATGATTGTTCTAATTCTGATGAACAGGTTTTAAAAGGAATTACGGCAATTACAGGAAAAAAGCCAGAATTTGAAAAGATTGATTTAAAAGATAAAGATAAGGTTGAGGACTTCTTTAAAAGACACCAAGACGTTACTGGGGTCATACATTTTGCAGCGTCCAAAGCTGTGGGAGAAAGTGTGGAGAAACCCTTGTTATATTACGAAAATAATATCGGGACATTGGTCTATATATTAAAGGAATTGTGTAAAAAGAATAAGGCTAGCTTTATTTTTAGTTCCTCTTGTACGGTATATGGGCAAGCGGATAAAATGCCAATAACGGAAGATGCACCGGTAAAGACCGCAGAATCGCCCTATGGGAATACAAAACAAATGGGCGAGGAAATAATTGCTGATACCTGTAAGGTCACTCCAGGCCTAAATGCAATTGCGTTAAGGTATTTTAACCCTATGGGAGCACACCCAAGTGCTGAAATTGGCGAACTGCCAAAAGGTGTTCCTCAAAACCTTGTTCCTTTTATTACTCAAACCGGTATAGGGCTTAGAGATGAACTCTCTGTTTTTGGTGATGATTATCCTACCGAGGATGGTACGTGTATAAGGGATTATATCTACGTGGTGGATTTGGCGAAAGCGCATGTAGTGGCTTTGGAACGTCTTTTGGACGGAAAGAATACAGAAAATTATGAAGTTTTCAATGTTGGTACAGGTACTGGAAGTTCCGTATTGGAGGCAATACAGAGTTTTGAGCGCGTGTCTGGCAAAAAATTAAACTATAAGATTGTTGATAGGCGTCCTGGTGATATAACCACTGCCTATGCAGATACAACAAAAGCAAATGAAGTGTTAGGTTGGAAATCTGAATACACATTGGATGAGGCCATGAAATCTGCGTGGGTTTGGGAGCAGAAGATAAGGGATTGAATTTTACGATTTTTGCAATATAAATAAGGGGAAATATAGCTATATTTCCCCTTATTTAATTCATATCTCCCTGCTCATGAAAAACATTTTTACTTTTTTAGTACTAATTGCCGCTACCTTGGTCAATGCGCAAGATACCTATCTGCATTGTGGAAAAATTTTGGATATTGAATCGGGTAAGATATTAAAGGAAAGGACAATCATAGTATCCGGTAATAAAATAAAGGAAATAAAAAATGGGTTTGTAGAAGGGGCTACTTCGGATAATATTATCGATTTAAAAGCTAAAACCATTTTACCGGGTTTTATAGACATGCATGTTCATATAGAGAGTGAGTCTAGCCCTACCCGTTATTTGGAGAGGTTTACCAAGAATGAGGCAGATGTTGCCCTGCAGTCTACGGTCTATGCCAAAAGAACCTTAATGGCTGGATTTACCACGGTTAGGGATTTGGGTGGATCAGGGGTCAATATTTCGTTAAGGAATGCCATTAACAAAGGTGTAGTTGTAGGGCCCAGAATTTTTACTGCGGGCAAATCCTTGGCAACCACTGGTGGCCATGCCGACCCTACCAACGGTACACGTAATGATTTAATGGGGGATCCTGGGCCTAAAGAAGGTGTGGTAAATTCTCCTGAAGATGGTAGAAAAGCGGTGAGACAACGCTATAAGGATGGTGCGGATGTTATTAAAATTACGGCAACAGGTGGTGTGTTAAGTGTAGCAAAAAATGGTCAAAATCCTCAATTTACGATTGAGGAAATTAAGGCAATTACAGATACCGCAAAAGACTATGGAATGCTTACGGCTGCACACGCCCACGGAGATGAGGGTATGCAAAGGGCAATAAGAGGAGGTATAAAAACTATAGAACATGGTACCTTAATGTCAGAAGAAACCATGGGATTAATGGTTGAGTATGATGCCTATATGGTGCCAACGTTATCAGCCGGTAAAGAAGCGGCTAGATTAGCCGGAATTCCCAATTACTTACCTCCTGTAGTAGCTAAAAAAGCCTTGGAAATTGGTCCTAAGTTAGAGGCCACTTTTGCAAAAGCCTATGAGAAAGGGGTGAAAATTGCTTTTGGTACGGATTCCGGAGTTTCTCCACATGGAGATAATGCAAAGGAGTTTTTGTATATGGAAAAAGCAGGTATGCCAATTATTGAAGCATTAAGGTCTGCAACCATAACCAATGCTGCTCTTTTAGGTGAAAACCAATTAGGTTTGGTCAAGGAAGGATATATAGCGGATATTGTAGCTGTAGATGAAAATCCTCTTCAAAATGTGGAGACCCTTACAAATGTTGCTTTTGTGATGAAAGAGGGTGTGGTGTATAAAAAATAATGGTCAGGTTGCATATTGTCTTGAATGAGGATAGATGTAAATACTAGTTTGGAATTAATGCAATTGTCTCAAAAACAACTGTTGTTTGAGCAATTGGTCAAGCAGATTCAAAAAGATTTTGTTAGGGCAAATGTACCCTTGCATATACCATTAGATTTGGGTCCAAAGCCCGTTACAACCTTGCTGGTGGAAAAAATCTATTTTTTATTGATGGAGCGTTTTTCAGATTATCTTAATCTTTTATATATCATAGATGTTCCCGAGCAAGATTTTCAACATATTAAAATGACCGATACAGTGGAAGTAGCCAATACGGTAACTTTTTTGATTTTAAAGCGCGAATATCAAAAAGTATGGTACAAGAAATTATATGAATAAGTTTATCACAATTAGTTGAATAGACCAACTTATACCTTTATATAAATCTTTCTTTTATCCATAATATATCCTACTAACCAGCAGGTGAACATTATCCATAGGGCAAATAATAATGAACCAAAATAACCGCCGGCGGCAGCAATAAATAGGTTATCGGCAATCCAATGATAGGCTGTTGTACCGGTCATTTTTATTTCTGCTAAAGTGATAATAAAGAGTTCGGATAAAAGATATATGAATAGGGTGTTTCTTCCAAATACTTCAAAAAAGTAGGTCCATTTACCTGGTTTTTTCATATCTAGAAAATACATCAATATAGAAATGACCATGAGGTCTATACCGCATGTCAATAATACAAATGAACTGGACCAAAGTTTTTTGTTAAAGGGCATGATCAAGTCCCAAGCAAAACCTGCAACGATCAGTACGGCGGAGACCATAAGTAGCTTGGCTATCGTTTCAAAATTTTGGCCTTTATGTTGTATAAACTTGCCGGTTAAGTACCCTGCTGTTACATTAACAATAGCAGGTAGGGTACTGAGCAATCCTTCAGGGTCAAAAGCCACACCTCCATTGCCATGGTACATATGATTGGCTCCAATAAGTAACTTGTCCAACTTTAAAACGGCATTCCCCGTTAATGTCAAATCACCAAATGTCACCATTACTATGTTATAAATGATGAGAAAGATTGCACTAATGATTACGACAGTTTTTGTCTTAAAATAGTGTACTAGTAAAGAGGCGGCTAAATAGCATAGAGCAATACGTTGTAAAACACCAAAAATTCTAGTTTCCGCAATGGGTTTTAAATGTCCGTCTTCAAAGAAAGGAAACCAATACATGAGATATCCTAAAAGAAATATGATGGCGAATCGTTTAAAAATTTTTTTCAAAAAAGCAGCATTGCCTAAAGCCTCATATTTTTTCATACTAAAGCTCATGGCATTACCCACAACGAATAAAAAAGTTGGAAAAACAAGGTCGGTCAGGGTAAATCCGTTCCAAACGGCATGTTTTAAAATTCCGAAACTGGTATCTCCGTTTCCTGGAGAATTTACAATAATCATCAAGGCAACATCCATACCCCTAAATACATCTAAGGAAAGGTACCTGTTTTTTAATGTGCTCATTTAGTCTGGTTGGTTTGGTAGTAAAAGGTAGACAAAATTTAAAAATATACACGCACAAATGGCATTAATGCATTTGCGTATATACTTTTTTGGTCGTTGAACAATACATCATAGCGCAAGCCAATGGTTACATTGTATGTACTGTAACCAACACCAACAAAAAATGCTGGTAGCCAATAATTGTCAGATATGTTGCCAGAGGAAGTGGAGTAGGTACGGTTAATACGTAATTGCTCATATTCCGTAGAAAGTTGAATTTGTGGAATTGGGTTAAATAGCGAGAGAAGACTACCGCCATAAGCTAAAAACTTATTGTCGTTGAATTTGGAATAATTGAAGTTTAGACTTGTGCCCGCTGCCAATTGTTCGTTGAACTGATATATTGCACTGGGAGAAATAGACCCATTGAAGCCGTTATTGGTGAAACCTAGGCCTAGACCTCCGCCAAATCTTACATGGTTCCAAAAAGTGGCATCTTTACTTGGGTTTTGGCTAAAACATATATTTATAAAAAGTAAAAATATTCCCGTAAACAACAATTTTGACACCCTCATTGACAGATTTTGTTTTAAAGTTTAACTTTTTTCAATAATACATAACATTCTTCCGTTAGATATCGTAAATGTTGTATTTTTGTTCAAATTTATTCTAAATATACAGAAAGTAATTCATGGATAAATATTCCTTTTTGAATACCGCCCATACCTCTTTTTTTTCAGAGCTATATGATAAGTATTTAGTGAATCCAGATAGTGTTGAGCCAAGCTGGAGAGCCTTTTTTCAAGGCTTTGATTTTGGTGTGGAAACATCTTTGGATGAGCTAAATTTTGATGAGAATAGAACCACCGTTATGGTCAATGGGACCAAAAGCGAAATGCCGCAATCTTTGCAAAAAGAATTTCAGGTTATTCGCTTAATCGATGGTTATAGGGGAAGAGGGCATCTCTTTACTAAAACAAACCCGGTTAGGGAAAGAAGGAACTATGAGCCTTCTTTGGATATAAATAATTTTGGGCTAGAGAACTCTGATCTGGAAACTGTCTTCAATGCAGGTGACATTATAGGGATTGGTCCAAGTCCATTAAAAGATATAATAAAGCATTTACAAAACATTTACTGTGACGCTATAGGTGTTGAGTATATGTTCATACGTAAGCCGGAAAGGGTTAAATGGATCCAGGATTGGATCAATGTTAATGATAACCACCCGGATTTTGGACCTGAACGAAAAAAGCACATTCTTAAGAAGCTAAATCAGGCCATTTCGTTTGAAACCTTTTTACATACAAAATATGTGGGCCAGAAAAGATTCTCCCTTGAAGGTAATGAGTCTTTAATTCCTGGTTTGGACGTTATTGTTGAGCGTGCCGCTGAAATGGGGGTGAAGCAGTTTGTTATGGGTATGGCACACCGTGGCAGGCTAAATGTACTGACCAATATTTTTGGTAAATCAGCCAAGGATATTTTTAGCGAATTTGACGGAAAGGATTATGAACAGGAGATTTTTGATGGCGATGTAAAATATCATTTAGGGTGGACATCCGATCGCAAATCGGACAATGGCAATAAAATAAAAATGAACATTGCACCCAACCCGTCTCATTTAGAAACCGTTGGTGCGGTCGTTGAAGGTATTGCAAGAGCAAAGCAAGATGCCGATTATAAGGATGATTTTTCTAAAGTCTTGCCCATAGTAGTACATGGTGATGCCGCAGTTGCAGGACAAGGACTTATTTATGAGTTGGTGCAAATGGCAGGTTTGGACGGGTATAAGACCGGAGGTACCATACATATAGTAGTAAATAACCAGATTGGTTTTACCACCAACTACTTGGATGCAAGGACATCTACCTATTGTACAGATGTTGCAAAAGTTACCTTAAGTCCTGTACTTCATGTTAATGCGGATGATGCCGAAGCGGTTGTACATGCTTCCTTGTTTGCATTGGAATATAGAATGCGTTTTGCAAGTGATGTATTTATTGATTTATTAGGGTATAGAAAATATGGGCATAATGAAGGTGATGAGCCTAGATTTACCCAGCCAAAATTATACAAGGCTATCGCCAAGCATAAAAACCCTAGGGATATTTATGCAGAACGTTTAATACAGGAAGGTATTATAGATGATACCTACGTGGCTCAATTAGAAAAACAGTATAAAGATTCTCTAGAGGAAAAATTGGAAGACTCCAGAAAAGAGGATAAAACTGTGATTACTCCTTTTATGGCGGACGAATGGAAAGGTTTTGAAAGCGTACGCGAATGGGAAATGATGGATGCCGTTGATACTACTTACGACAAGGATAAGCTTACAAAAATCGCCAAAGTAATTACGGAACTGCCCAAGAGCAAGAAATTTTTGCGCAAAGTAGAGAAACTGGTCAAGGACAGGTATAATATGTACTTCAATGCAGATAACCTTGATTGGGCCATGGGCGAGCTTTTGGCTTATGGTACCTTGTTGGAAGAAGGTTATGGAGTGCGTATATCAGGTCAGGATGTGGAACGTGGAACGTTTTCTCACCGTCATGCAGTAATGAAGGTAGAGGAAAGTGAGGAAGAGATTGTTTTATTGAACCATTTGTCAGAAAAACAAGCTAAGTTCCAGATTTATAATTCACTTTTGTCAGAATATGGTGTTGTAGGCTTTGATTATGGTTATGCTATGGCAAGTCCAAATACACTCACGATCTGGGAGGCTCAATTTGGTGATTTCAGTAATGGAGCACAAATAATGATCGACCAATATATTTCTGCTGCCGAAGACAAATGGAAACTGCAGAACGGATTGGTGATGTTGTTGCCTCATGGATATGAAGGACAAGGAGCGGAGCATTCTTCCGCAAGAATGGAGCGTTATCTACAATTGTGCGCCAAGGATAATATGTACATTGCAGATGTAACGACCCCTGCGCAAATGTTCCATATTCTACGTAGGCAAATGAAGGCTAATTTTAGAAAGCCTTTGATTATTTTTACACCAAAGAGTTTGCTTAGACATCCTAAGGCCGTTTCAAAAATTTCAGACTTAACGGAAGGAAGTTTTAAAGAGGTTATTGATGATGCTGCTGTAGAGGTCAAGAACGTTAAAAGTTTAGTGTTCTGTACAGGTAAGTTTTACTATGATCTTCTTGCGGAGAGAGAAAAACTGGAGCGTAATGATGTTGCCTTGGTAAGGGTTGAACAATTGTTTCCACTTCCTGATGAGCAAATAAAGGAGCTTATTGCTAAGTACAAAAATGTTGATGATTTGGTTTGGGCCCAAGAAGAGCCTAGAAACATGGGTGCGTGGAGTCATTTACTTATGCATTTTAGTGATGTTCATAAATTTAGGGTTGCGTCTAGGCGTTTTTATGCGGCACCTGCTGCAGGTAGTGCGGTAAGGTCTAAAATGCGTCACCAACAAGTAATAGATTATGTTTTTGACAAGTCAAAAAATAATATGTTCAAACCAAAAAAATAAAATATAACATATCAAATTATAGAAAGAATGATTCTAGAAATGAAGGTACCTTCCCCGGGTGAATCTATCACAGAGGTAGAAATTGCGGAATGGTTAGTTGAAGATGGGGATTACGTAGAAAAAGATCAGGCGATCGCTGAGGTAGATTCTGATAAAGCTACTTTGGAATTACCAGCGGAAGCCAGTGGGGTAATCACTTTAAAAGCAGAAGTTGGCGATGCTGTAGAGGTAGGTGCTATCGTATGTTTAATTGATACCGGTGCCCAAAAACCTGAAAGTACAGAGGAACCATCTAGTGCTACATCCAAAAAGGAAGAGGCTCCGGCCGAAAAGAAATCTGATAAAGCTCCGCAACCCGCACAGGCTAAAGAAACCTATGCATCTGGGGTGGCATCTCCAGCGGCAAAAAAAATATTGGAAGAAAAAGGGGTAGATAGCTCTACGGTAACCGGTTCTGGCCGTGATGGTAGAATAACAAAGGAAGATGCGGTAAATGCCGTTCCTTCTATGGGATCGCCTACTGGAGGAAATAGAGGGGAGACCCGATCTAAATTATCAATGCTGCGAAGAAAGGTGGCAGAAAGATTGGTGTCCGCTAAGAACGAGACGGCTATGTTGACGACGTTCAATGAAGTGGATATGAGTGCTATCTTTGAACTCCGCAACGAGTTTAAGGTTGATTTCAAGAATAAGCACGGCGTTGGTTTAGGTTTTATGTCATTCTTTACAAAAGCAGTAGTAAGGGCATTGGAAATGTACCCTGCGGTAAATTCAATGATAGATGGCAAGGAAATGATTTCTTATGATTTCTGTGATATCAGTATTGCGGTATCTGGACCTAAAGGACTAATGGTTCCGGTAATAAGAAATGCTGAAAACTTAACATTCAGGGGTGTTGAGTCTGAAGTAAAACGTTTAGCAATACGAGCTCGAGAAGGAGAAATTACCGTAGATGAAATGACCGGCGGTACTTTTACCATTACCAATGGTGGGGTTTTTGGTTCTATGTTGTCAACGCCAATTATCAACCCGCCCCAAAGTGCTATTTTGGGTATGCACAATATCGTAGAGAGACCAATAGCTAAGAATGGGGCTATTGCCATAGCGCCAATTATGTATGTGGCTTTATCCTATGATCATAGAATAATAGATGGTAAAGAATCTGTAGGTTTCTTAGTGGCAGTAAAAGAGGCTTTAGAGAATCCAACAGAATTGCTTATGGATAACAATGTTAAAAAAGCATTGGAAATGTAAATCTCAAAGAATAGAGAATTTATTAAAAAGCGTTGAGGTTACCTCAGCGCTTTTTTATTTTTAAATACATTCGTTTTTTGCCATAGTCAATAATGGCGTTGGATTTCTTTAGGATATCTGCACCTATAATACCATGAACTGGTTGTGCATTATGTGCGGTCAATGCTTCATTTACATGTTTAAGGTCAAACAGTACAATTTTAAGTTTCTTGTATTTCCACGACCCTATTTGCACCGTATTCTTTTTAGATACTAAAGTGTCCATATTTGTGGCCCCAGCGCCGGCCGCTTTAATCTTAGATTCCTTTGAGACTAATTCAAAATCTTCTATTTGATCAATACCTATGCATGTGTTCGATGCGCCGGTATCTAAAATAAACCTGCCAGTAATAGAATTAATGTCCGCTTGTAGTTCAAAATGATTGGTTGCTGTTAAGGTTAGGGGTATGCAAACGTAATTTTTTTTCTTAAGAAAGCCTTTGAGACCGCTCATATTTAATTTTTTGTCAAAGATAATTCTATTTTTGCGCTATGATAATAACAGACACACATACACATTTATATAGTGAGGCTTTTGATGATGATAGGGATGAAATTATAAAGCGTGCAATTGATAAGGGAGTGGAAAGGTTTTTTCTGCCGGCCATTGACTCAACGTATACGGAGCGTATGTTAGCCTTACAAAAATCCTATCCGGATCATGTGTTTCTTATGACTGGATTGCATCCTACCCATGTCAAGGAAAATTATATGGATGAACTCTTGCATGTGAAAGAGGTTTTGTCAAAAAATCAGTATTATGCCATTGGTGAAATTGGGATTGATTTATATTGGGAGAAAAAGTATTTAAAAGAACAACAAATGGCTTTTAAATATCAAATTCAATTGGCAAAAGAACACCAACTTCCTATTGTAATTCATTGTCGTGATGCTTTTGATGAAGTGTTTGAACTTCTGGAAGAAGAAAAAGGAAATGATCTAAGGGGTATATTTCATTGTTTTACGGGTACCTTTGATCAAGCTAAAAAGGCCATATCCTATAATATGAAATTGGGTATAGGTGGAGTAGCAACGTTTAAGAATGGTAAAATAGACCAATTTTTAAATAAAATTGATTTAAAACATATAGTTCTGGAGACTGATGCACCTTATTTAGCTCCTGTTCCATATCGCGGTAAACGCAATGAAAGTGCCTACATCGTGCAGGTTTTGGATAAATTGGCAGACATTTATAATAAACCTCAAGAAGAATTGGCAATGGTGACAACCGCTAATTCCAAAGAGGTTTTTGGAGTTTAATGCATAATACAAATTGATTTGAGTAAGAAGAAAAGTAATATTTTGCTAGTCTATACCGGGGGAACTATAGGTATGGTCAAAGATTATACTTCTGGTGCGCTAAAAGCATTTGATTTTTCCCAGTTATTGAAGAGTATACCGGAGCTAAAACAATTAGATTGTACTATAGCCAGTCTTTCTTTTGATTATCCTATAGATTCATCTAATATGAACCCGGGCCATTGGGTGGCCATTTCTGAAATTATTGGGTCAAATTATAAGGATTATGATGGTTTTGTTGTTCTGCATGGAAGTGATACCATGAGCTATACAGCATCAGCGCTTAGTTTTTTATTGGAGAATCTGTCCAAACCGGTTATTTTGACTGGGTCTCAACTTCCAATTGGGGATTTGCGTACAGATGCCAAAGAGAATTTAATAACCGCAATTCAGATAGCGGCATTACAGGAAAAAGGAAAGCCCGTTGTTCAGGAAGTGGGGCTGTATTTTGAATACAAATTATATAGGGGCAACAGAACAACAAAAATTAATGCTGAACATTTTCAGGCATTTGCCTCGTTAAATTATCCCCATTTAATAGAGTCCGGTGTTCATTTATCCGTTTTTCATGAATATTTATTGCCAAAGAAAAAAAAAGGCAATTTAAAGGTACATAATACTATGGATGACAATGTTGCCATCTTGAAACTTTTCCCGGGTATTAATGAAAATATCGTAGAAGCCGTTTTGGGTACTAAGAACTTAAAGGCACTAATATTGGAAACCTATGGTTCCGGTAACGCGCCTATGGAAAAATGGTTTCTTGAAAAGTTAAAATTTGCAATAAAAAATGGAGTTCATATTATAAATGTAACCCAGTGTTCTGGGGGTGCGGTATTAATGGGTCATTATGAGACTAGTTCAAAGTTAAAGGAAATGCAAGTAATTAATGGTAAGGATATTACAACAGAAGCGGCCATAGCCAAAGCAATGTATCTATTAGGTATAGGCGTGTCCAATGAATTGTTCAAAACCGTTTTTGAAACTTCGTTGCGGGGAGAAATGCTATAAAATTAACATGCCTATAATTTCTTTAACTAATAATTTTTTTGTTATTTGCCCACCCTTAAAAAAGGTATCTTAGAGAGGTGGCCGAGTGGTCGAAGGCGCACGCCTGGAAAGTGTGTATACCCCAAAAGGGTATCGAGGGTTCGAATCCCTTCCTCTCTGCTAGTAAGTTTTACTTTTTTTATATTGTTTTTTTTTTATCTTTAACCCTATTAACTAACTAATTTAAGTTTGAAAAAATGAAAAAATTATTTCCAAGCCTGGCAGTTGCTGGGGCATTTGTATCAGGTACAAATATTGTAAGTGCAAAAGTAGCGGCGGTAGCGTTGCTAGTTCAAGAAGGAGCAGAGGCTGAAAAAGGATTTACTCAGGTTTTGAAAGAAATGTTCATAACAGGTGGTGCCGGATTTATGGGTATCGTTCTTTTGTGTTTGATCCTTGGCTTGGCTGTTGCGATTGAGAGAATCATTTATTTGAATATGGCAAGTACCAATTCTTCAAAACTAAAACAACAAGTTGAAGATGCTTTGGCATCCGGTGGTGTAGAGGCTGCTAAAGAGGTTTGTAGAAATACAAAAGGACCTGTTGCTTCTATCTACTATCAAGGATTGGACAGAGCTGGCGAAAGTGTAGAATCAGCAGAGAAAGCTGTTGTTGCTTACGGTGGTGTACAAATGGGTCAATTAGAGAAAAATGTTTCTTGGTTGTCTTTATTTATCGCTATTGCACCAATGCTTGGTTTCATGGGTACGGTAATTGGTATGATCCAGGCCTTCCAAAAGATTGCAGCTGTTGGTAACTTAAGTGCATCCCTAATTGCAGGTGATATTCAGGTAGCATTATTAACAACGGTATTTGGTCTTATTACGGCTATTATCCTTCAAATTTTCTATAACTACATCATCGCTAAAATTGATAGCATCGTTAATGATATGGAAGACTCATCGATTACATTGATCGATATGTTGGTGGATCACAAAAAATAAGTATCACTTTAATACCTAAAAATTATGCAAAAAATTATTAAAATAGCATTAATTGCTATAGGTGTATTAAGTGCTGTGCTGTGGTATTTACTACCAAGTTCGGATATGCCGGCAGCGGAAGCTGCTCAGAGCGGTGCAATGAACACAATGTTTATCATAACTTATTTACTTCTTGGTATTGCCGTTGTAGTGAGTTTGGTATTTACATTGAAAAATTTATTTTCCAATCCTCAAGGTCTTAAAAAGACTTTGTTTGTAGTGGGTGGCTTTCTATTGGTAGTTGGCGCATCTTACGTATTGGCAAGCGGTACCGATGTGGACCAAGAGTATTTGGACATGTCGGATGAAGGTACGGTTAAGTATATAGGAATGGGTCTAAACGTGTTTTTTATCTTGACTATAATCGCTGTTCTTTCTTTGATTATACCGGCAGTAAAAAATATGTTTAGTAAATAAAAATAAAACTATGGCTAGAAGAGCAGGAGCACCAGAGGTTAGTGCAGGTTCAATGGCGGATATAGCGTTCCTTTTATTAATCTTTTTCTTGGTTACAACAACTATAGAAACAGATGCAGGATTGGATCGTATGCTTCCACCAATGGAGCCGCCAACAGAAGAACCACCAATTATTAAGCAAAAAAATATCTTTACGGTTAATATTAACCGTAACGGACAGTTGTTGGTTGAGGATGAAATTCTTTCCATAAACAATTTGCGAGAGAAGGCAATAGAATTTTTAGATAATGGTGGCGCGCCTTCGGGAAGCCCAGATTATTGTAGCTATTGCAAGGGTAAACGTAATCCTGAATCTTCGGATAATCCAACTAAGGCCATCATTTCGTTGAAGAATGATCGTGAAACAAAGTATAGTACCTATATAACGGTTCAGAATGAATTGGTTGGTGCATATAACGACCTTAGAAATAGGGAGGCCAAACGTTTATACGGTACAAATTATGTAGATATGGAAGCGGAATATCTTAATCCTGAAACTACTGATGAGAAAAAAGAGGAGTTGAAGGAAAAAGTAACCCGTATTCAAGGGTTGTTCCCTCAAAAATTGTCCGAAGCCGAAACTTCAACAGAATAATTAATATTTAAAAGTAACACTATGTCAAAATTTGCAAAGAAAAAAGATGGAGAGGTACCTGCGGTATCAACAGCTTCCTTACCTGACATTGTATTTATGCTTTTATTCTTCTTTATGACGGTAACCGTTATGAAGGACAGTTCTTTGAAAGTTGAAAACGTACTTCCTAATGCAAGTGAAGTAAAGAAATTGGAGAAAAAAGATCGTGTTATCTATATTTATGTTGGAAAACCAACTAAAGAATACGAAAAAACCTTTGGTACGGAACCAAAGATTCAATTAAACGATAAGTTTTCAAGTCCTTCTGAAGTAGGGGATTATATTTTGATGGAGAGAGCCAAAAAGCCTCAAGAACTTCAAAATGTATTGACAACAGCTTTAAAGGTCGATAAGAATGCCAATATGGGAATCATTTCCGATATTAAGCAGGAATTAAGAAAAGTAAATGCTTTAAAGGTAAATTATACTACTTACGAAGGCGATGCTTTTAATAATCTACAATAGTTAGTTAGTAATATACAAATTGTCAAAACGCTTCAAATTTATTTGAAGCGTTTTTTATTTAATTAACTTTACATATGCGTTATATATTACTATTTGCCATATTACTATCCCTTACTAAAACAAACGCACAAATTGTTGAGGACAATTATGGCAAACAACGCTATTTTGAGGATCAATTTTATTTAGGACTTTCATATAACTTTCTGCTAAACGTTCCAGACGGTTCTAATCAACGGAATCTGTCCTATGGTCTACAAGGAGGTGTTATTAAAGATATACCTTTAAACAGCTCAGGAAGGAATGCTATTGGGGTGGGTGTTGGACTAGCACTAAACAGTTATTATTCCAATTTGGTGGCAGAGGAGGCACCTAATACAATCGTGTATACATTGGATGATGATATAGACCGTAGTAAGCTTGAAACTCACTTAGTAGAATTTCCTTTGGAGTTTAGATGGAGAAATTCAACGGAGCATGATTATAAATTTTGGAGAATATATACAGGTGTCAAGGCGGCATATATTATCGGGGCCCGTTCCAAATTTGTAGACGGAGATATTAAAGAAGGTTTTTATAATACCGATCTAGAAAGATTTCAATATGGTCTAACCTTAAGTTTTGGTTATAACACCTTCAATTTTCATGCATATTATGCGCTATCTGATTTATTTAACGGACAAGCAACGGTAAGTGGAGAGGTGCTTAGATACACTCCCTTGAGAGTGGGGCTAATTTTTTATATTCTATAGCCAAAAACGAACGGTTAGCAGTTGGGACAATATACCTATGAACAGTCCTGTAATGACTTCTATTTTTGAATGAGCTTTTAAAAACAAGCGTGCGGTGATTACACTTCCCGTAAGGAGAATAAAAATACTTATTGCTATAATTAGATTAATTTCAAAATGAATACTTAAATTAACTAAGTACATAAGTAAACCGCTTACGCCTATAACATGAAGACTCGTTTTTATTTTAAAGAACAACATTATAAGGCTGGCCATAGCCGCACCTAGCAAACCTGTAAAATAAAAATAAAGTTCCATAATATAATTACTGGGTATTACTTTATAAAGAATAAGCAGTAATATAGAAATATGAATGTAAAGTGGGTATTTGCGTTCAGCTATATTTTCTAAAAAAACCGTACTTACCACGCCAAGGTTTTTTAATATTAAAAAAGTGACAATAGGGATAATGACCGTTAAAATGAAAATAGGTAAAATGCTGGCGCTTTGTACCTCTATGGGGGTGAATTTTGGAGTAATTAGAAAATAGGCTATTGTGCCACCTATGGGTATGAATAATGGATGTACAATATAGGATATAAGGTTGGAAAAAACTTTCATTAAATTTCCTTTCTCATGCGTGCTACAGGTATGTTGAGCTGTTCTCTATATTTGGCTACCGTTCTTCTGGCTATAGGGTAACCCTTTTCTTTTAAAATAGCCGCCAATTTATCATCTGTTAACGGTTTTTTCTTGGTTTCATTCTGGATAACCGTTTCAAGAATTTTCTTTATTTCCTTTGTAGATACATCTTCCCCTTGCTCATTTTTCATGGATTCTGAAAAATATTCCTTAATCAATTTGGTGCCATAGGGTGTGTCTACATATTTGCTATTGGCAACTCTAGAGACCGTAGAGACGTCCATACCAATTTCATCTGCAATATCTTTTAAAATCATGGGGCGTAGATTACGTTCGTCCCCAGTTAAAAAATACTCGCTCTGGTAATGCATTATAGCGTTCATAGTAATGAACAAAGTTTGTTGACGTTGTCTTATTGCATCAATAAACCACTTTGCAGCATCTAGTTTTTGCTTGATGAACATTACCGTATCTTTTTGCGATTTGGATTTGTCCTTGGACTCTTTATACCCTTTCAACATATTGCTGTATTCTTTGGATACGTGCAATTCTGGGGCATTACGGCCATTTAAGGTCAGTTCAAGTTCGCCGTCTACTATTCTTATGGCAAAGTCAGGAACTACATGCTCAATTATTCTATTGTTACCTGAGTAGGAACCACCTGGTTTTGGGTTTAACCGTTCAATTTCACTAATGGCTTCCTTGAGCTCATCTTCGCTTATATTATGTTTCTGTATTAATTTCTGATAATGTTTTTTTGTAAAATGCTCAAAGGATTTTTTTAAAATAGCCGTGGCAAGTTCAATGCTGGGGGTGATATCTTTACGTTCTAATTGAATGACCAGGCACTCTTCTAATGAGCGCGCTCCTACACCGGGTGGATCTAATTCTTGGACAATACCTAAAATTCTGGTAATAGTCTCTTCGTCCGTATATACATTTTGTGTAAAAGCCAGATCGTCCATTATATCGGCAATAGGTCTTCTTATGTATCCACTTTCATCAACACTTCCAATAAGAAATTCTGCAATGGTCCATTCCTCATCGTTAAGGTAAACGGTGTTAAGCTGATTTAATAGATGCTGATTGAATGATGTGCCAGCTGCATATGGTACACTTTTCTCTTCGTCATCTGAGCTATAATTGTTCGCCTTGGTACGGTAATCTGGTATTTCATCATCACTTAGATAATCATCTATATTGATATCTTCTGTGTTGATGGTCTCGTTATCTGTATCCTGGTCATAATTATCATCAAATTCATCGCCCAGCACATCTGACTCCTCCTTGCCGGTTTCTAATGCCGGATTTTCCTCAATTTCTTGCATCAAGCGTTGTTCAAATGCCTGTGTAGGTAATTGAATAAGCTTCATCAACTGTATTTGTTGAGGCGATAGCTTTTGTGATAATTTAAATTGTAGGTGTTGTTTTAGCATTACTTTTTTCTATCCATGTAAAAGTAACGAAATCCACTTAGAATTCTGCATTCTGGGGTGTTCTTGGGAACGGAATTACATCCCTAATATTTCCCATTCCTGTTGCAAAAAGAACCAAGCGTTCAAAACCAAGGCCAAAACCACTATGCTCTGCAGTTCCAAATTTTCTTAAGTCCAGATACCACCAAAGTTCCTTTTCGTCTATACCCAGGTCTTTAATTTTTTCTTTAAGGACATCTAAACGCTCTTCTCTTTGAGATCCTCCTACAATTTCACCAATTCCTGGGAATAGAATATCCATTGCCCTAACGGTGTTACCATCTTCGTTTAAACGCATATAAAAGGCCTTGATCTTGGCAGGGTAGTCAAATAGGATTACCGGACAATTAAAATGTTTCTCTACCAGGTATCTTTCATGTTCACTTTGTAGATCGGTACCCCATTCTTCAATAGGGTATTTAAACTGTTTCTTTTTGTTGGGCTTACAATTTTTTAGAATTTCTATGGCTTCCGTATAGCTTACCCGTTTAAAATTATTGTCAACAACAAATTTTAGTTTCTCAATAAGGGGCATTTCACTACGCTGCGCCTTTGGTTTGGTCTTTTCCTCATCCAATAATCGTTTTTCAAGGAAAGCCAAATCTTCTTGACAATGGGTTAGGGTATATTGGATTACATTTTTTATGAAATCTTCAGCTAGGTCCATATTGGCATCCAAATCAAAGAAAGCCATTTCTGGCTCTATCATCCAGAATTCTGCCAAATGCCTGGAGGTATTGGAATTTTCCGCTCTAAAGGTTGGGCCAAAAGTATATACTTTGCCTAAGGCCATGGCATATGCTTCAGCTTCCAGTTGACCAGAAACCGTTAAGTTGGTCTCCTTTCCAAAAAAATCTTCTTTATAATTTACGGATCCATCCTCATTCAACGGCGGGTTTTTTTCGTCCAAGGTGGTTACCCTGAACATTTCACCGGCACCTTCAGCATCAGACCCTGTAATTATTGGGGCGTGAAAATAGTTGAATCCGTTTTCCCTAAAATACTTGTGTATGGCAAAGGATAAGGTTGACCTTACACGCATTATGGCCGAAAAGGTATTTGTCCTAATCCTTAGGTGTGCCTTTTCCCTTAAAAATTCCAAGGAATGCTTTTTTGGTTGAATGGGATATTCCTCTGGATCAGCTATTCCTAAAACCTCTAAATTAGAAACTTGTACTTCAACACTTTGGCCCCTTCCTTGACTTTCAACCAAGGTACCGGAAATTTTTAAAGCTGCTCCGGTGTTTACTTGTTTCAATAAGTCTTCATCGAACTTTTCAAAATCTACAACACATTGTATCGTATTAAGGGTGGTACCATCGTTCAAGGCAATGAACCTATTGCTTCTAAAGGTTCTTACCCATCCTTTTACGGTGATTTCCTGTAATAAATCCTTACCGGACAAAAGTTCTTTTATAGTTGCTGCACGCATGCTGAATGAATTGGTTATTAAAACGTCAAAGATATGATTTTGTAAAAAAATTATTGTCTTGAAACCATTTTAAAAGGTGAACAATAATGAATCTTTCTACACATTATTTTTCCTCTTTGGGTAAAATATCTATTTGTGGTTTTTTAAGGGTTTGCTTGTTGGCAATACTTTTTTCAAGGGACAATAATAAAGATGGTAGTAATATTAAATTGGCCAACATAGCCAATAATAATGTTGCGGATACTAAAGAACCAAGAGCTACAGTACCACCAAAATTAGAAATCACAAAAACAGAAAAACCAAAGAACAATACTATAGACGTGTAAAACATACTTACTCCGGTTTCCCGTAAGGCATTATACACAGATTTTTCAATCCGCCACTTGTTCGCGGTCAGTTCTTGTCTATACTTGGCCAAAAAATGAATGGTGTCATCCACGGAAATACCAAAAGCTATACTGAAGACCAATATAGTGGAGGGTTTTATGGGAACACCTACAAAACCCATAATTCCGGCTGTGATGACCAAGGGCAGTAAGTTTGGTATCAATGAAATAATGATCATTCTAAAGGACCTGAATAAATAGGCCATAAAAAGTGCAATTAAACCAATAGCAAGGGCTAGGGACATAATTAAGTTCTTTACCAAATATTTGGTGCCCTTTAAGAATAATAGAGCGCTACCGGTCATGTAGACATTGTATCTTTCCGACGGAAATATTTTAGCGATATTCTCCAATAACCGTTCTTCTATTTGCTCCATTCTACTGGTGGTGACATCGCGCATGAACGTGGTAATACGCGCAGTTTGCCCTGTGCTATCAACAAAGGTTTCCAATAAGTCGCTATTGTCGTTAGACTTTCGGGCTACATCCATTATAAACGTATTTTCCTGACTAGTAGGAAGCTGATAGTATTTAGGTATGCCATTGTAAAATGCCTGCTTGGAATATTTTACCAGATTAACAACGGAAACCGGGGATGATAGCTCTGGAATTTCATCAATAACCTGGCTTAATTGATTCATACGTTTAAGCGTTACCGGTTTTAGAACACCTTTTGGAGTTTTTGTGTCTACCACAATCTCAACAGGCATGATACCTTTGAACTCCTTTTCAAAAAAGCGGATATCATGAAAGAACTCGGCATTTTTTGGCATGTCTTCAATTGGGCTTCCAGAAATTTTTATTTGATATATACCAATAATACTAAGAACCAATAAGGCTATGGAAACGATATAAACGGTTATTCTTCTATGTCTTACTATGCGTTCCATCCAACTTACAAAAGCATCTATCCATTTTTTGTTTAAATGTTTGAGGTGTTTTGTTTTAGGTAGGGACATAAAACTGTACACTATTGGAATTATCAATAGCGATAGTATAAAAATACCTACGATATTGATTGAAGCCACAATACCGAATTCTTTTAACAACTTACTGTCCGTAATGATGAATGTTGCAAACCCAGATGCAGTAGTAATGTTGGTCATTAAGGTAGCATTACCTATTTTAGAAATTACTCTTTGTAATGAAAGCGCTTGGTTTCCATGTTTCTTGACCTCTTGTTGGTATTTGTTGATAAGAAAAATACAGTTGGGTATACCAATAACAATGATTAACGGTGGTATTAATGCCGTTAAAACAGTAATTTCATATTGTAACAGACCTAATAAACCAAACGCCCACATAACACCAATGATAACGACGCACATAGATATGAACGTGGCCCTGACACTTCTAAAAAAGAAGAAAAAGATTAGTGATGTTACCCCTAGGGCTGCAAGAATAAATTTACCTATCTCGTCAATAATATTTTGGGAATTCATTGTTCGTACATAAGGCATACCCGATATATGAACATCTAAATTGGTTTCTTTTTCAAAATTTTTGACTACCGTATTCAAGTCTTGAAGAATAAAATCCTTTCGTACGGTCGTGTTGACAATATCCTTATCTAAATATACTATGGTGCGCAATGTGCGACTTTCCTTATTGAAGATTAAATTTTCATAAAAGGGCAAGTTTTTAAAAAGGTGACCTGTAATACTGTCTATTTGTTTCTGTGAGGTGAGCTCGCCAGAAATTAATGGTTGCATTTTGAACTCTTGCTTCTCATTATCTTTAACGAGTTCCTGTAGATTATCTGTAGATACAACAAATTCAACTTCTGGGAATGCCCCCAGTTGTTTGCTAAGCTTGTTCCATCTATTAAAATTGTCTGGTGTGAACAGTGCGGTATCACGTATGGCAAATACCACTGCGTTGCCCTCTTCCCCAAATTTTTTGAGAAATTCTTGGTATTGTTGGTTTACGGGATGGTCATCTGGCAATAGGTTGGTCTGCGAGCTTGAAAATCGCATATACTGCCATTGCATGGCCATGAAAATGGTGAATCCGGTAATGAGCAATAGGATTAATATCCTATTACGAAGAATAATGTTTGCCGTTTTTGGCCAAAATCCTTTAGTAAGTTTAGCTACCATAACTGTTTTTGCAGGTGCCAAAGGTAACTAATAGGTGCATTTGTTCCTAAATTGAAAAGTTTAAAATTATTACAAAACAACAAAGCTACCTATAGGTGGTAGCTTTGACTCATTGTTTATGTAAATATTGTTAGACTTTCATGATTTCTGCTTCTTTCTTCAATAAGAAATCATCTATCTTTTTTGTAAATGTATCGGTTAGGTCTTGTACATCGGCAGTAGCGTTTTTCTGAAAATCTTCTGAGATATCCAAGTCCTTAATTTCCTTATTGGCATCCTGTCTTGCACTACGCACACCCACTTTAGCATGTTCTGCTTCTGCCTTGGCCTGTTTGGTCAATTGAATTCTACGTTCTTCCGTTAATGGCGGAACGTTGATGATAATCATATCGCCATTATTCATAGGGTTAAATCCTAAATTGGAATTCATGATGGCTTTTTCAATTTCCTGTAGCATTCCTTTTTCCCAAGGTTGTACGGATATGGTGCGGCCATCGGGGGTATTTATATTGGCAACCTGTGCCAAAGGTGTCTGTGATCCATAGTAGTCTACCATAACGGAGGATAACATAGCCGGACTAGCCTTACCTGCACGAATTTTTAAAAATTCCCTCTCAAGATGGGCAATAGCGGCAGCCATGCTTTCTTTTGTGGTGTCTAAAATAAATTGTACTTCTTCGTTCATAAAATAAGAATATAACTTTCACTAAACATAAACTATACCAAAATTTAAATGTTTACGGTGGTACCTATGGTCTGTCCGTCAACTATTTTCAGTAAGTTTCCTTTTTTGTTCATATCAAATACTACAATAGGTAATTCATTCTCCTGGCTTAAGGTGAATGCGGTAGTATCCATAACCTTTAATCCTTTTGTCAATACATCTTGAAAGGAAATGGAATCGAATTTTGTTGCATTTTTGTCTTTTTCCGGGTCTGCGGTATAGATGCCATCTACACGTGTTCCCTTAAGAATTACATCAGCCTCTATTTCAATAGCTCTAAGAACTGCAGCAGAATCTGTGGTAAAGTAAGGGTTTCCGGTTCCGCCGCCAAATATGACTACCCTGCCTTTTTCCAAGTGTCTCATTGCCCTTCTTCTTATAAAAGGTTCGGCAACTTCGTTGATTTTAATGGCAGATTGCAGTCTGGTCTGTACCCCACACATTTCTAATGCACTTTGTAAGGCAAGTCCGTTTATGACAGTGGCCAACATACCCATATGGTCTCCTTGTACACGGTCCATACCTGTAGCTGCGCCGGTTAGGCCCCTGAAAATATTGCCTCCACCAATTACAATTGCTACTTCAATGCCTTTGTCTACCACTTGTTTAATTTCTTCTGCATATTCGTTAAGACGATTAGAATCTATGCCATATTGTTTTTCACCCATTAGGGCTTCACCGCTTAACTTTAGAAGAATTCTTTTGTAGTGCATTTCAATTTTTTATTTGACATCAAAAATAATGAAAAATATTGTTGGGTGTGGTCAATAATTAACGCTAGCGTGTCAATAATTATTGGTGCAGGGATTTCATCATTATATCTATCTTTAACAAGGTTTAAATAAAAGCTTATATAACAACAAATTACTATGAAAAAAACATTTATGATTGGGGTACTTGCATCCTTGCTTTTAGGATGCGGTGCAGGAAAAGGCGTTTTGTCCAATACTGATAAACCAATAATTGCAGTAATTGATTTAGTGAATGTGGTAGATGATCGTGTAAAGGTTGTTTTGGCTCCAGATAAATTCAAGTCAGCAGAAGTCGTCTTTCAAATGCCTAAAACGGTACCTGGTACATATAGCACAGATGATTACGGTAAATATATTTCTGATTTTGTGGCCTTGGATTATGAAGGTAATGAAATGGTAGTAGAACAGATAGACGTTAATTCTTGGCGTATTGGCAATGGTATTCAGTTAGATAAAATTCAGTATTGGGTAAATGATACATATGATAGTGAGAATGAGGTTAAGGATGCGGTATTTTCTCCAGCTGGTACGAATATAGCCGTTGGAGAAAATTTTGTGCTTAACCTACATGGTTTTGTTGGCTATTTTAAAGGCTTTAAAGAGTACCCTTACCACCTTCAGATTAAAAAACCTGAAGCACTTACCCCTACAACATCATTGCCTGTAGTTTTAAATAATGCGGATGTTTCTTTAGATGTTTTTGAAGCCAATAGGTACTTTGATGTTATTGATAACCCTATTATGTATGCTGTACCAAATAGGGAAAGTTTTGAAATTAATGGAATTAATGTAACGCTAAGCCTTTATTCGCCAAATGGAGTATATAAAGCGTCCGATTTAAGAGATAGAATGGTTGCAATGATGGGTGCCCAAAAAGAATTTCTGGGGAATGTGGATGCTACAAGAGAATATAATATCTTATTGTATTTGTCAGATATCAATACTCCTGATGCCCTTGGTTTTGGAGCTTTGGAACATCATACATCTACGGTGGTAGTACTACCTGAAGCTATGCCTAAAGAAAGGTTGGAACAGGCTATGGTAGATGTTGTTTCCCATGAATTTTTTCATATTGTAACTCCATTGAGTGTTCATTCAAAAGAGATTCAGTTCTTTGATTTTAATACACCAAAAATGTCTCAACATCTCTGGATGTATGAAGGTACTACGGAATATTTTGCCAATTTATTCCAAGTTCAGCAAGGATTAATAACGGAAGATGAGTTTTATGAAAGAATGTTGACTAAGATAGAAAACGCCAAACTTTATGATGATGAAATGTCCTTTACAATAATGAGCAAGAATATATTAAGTGAACCTTATGAAGCTAATTATGCCAATGTATATGAAAAAGGCGCTTTGATCAATATGTGTTTGGATTTGTTATTGCGGGAAAAGAGTAATGGGAGCAAGGGGGTTCTTTGGTTAATGAAAGAACTTTCTAAAAAATACGGGGTTGACAAACCGTTTAATGATGAAGACCTCTTTAGGGAAATTGTAGCAATGACATATCCGGAAGTAGGTGACTTTTTTAATAAACATGTTATAGGTAAGTCGCCTATAAACTATTCTAATTTTTTAAGTAAAGTGGGACTTGAGGTAAAAGATGAACAGGTGCCAACTAGTTATTTTTTTGATGGTCAAGTACCATATATAGATGTTGATGTGCAAAAAGATAGCGTGGTTTTTATTAGGGAGGGTATAGCCTTAAATTCTTTTTTCGATGACCTTAAATTGCAAGGTGGCGATATTTTAAAGATGATTGATGAACAAGTAGTGTCTGTAAATGCCTTGCGACCAATTATACAGGAAAGTTTTAGTTGGTCTGCGGATCGTTTGATCAAAGTAACTGTTGAAAGAGATGGTGAAATGGTAACGGTAGAAGGTAATGTAGGTCTGCCATATAAAAAGGTGAAGAAGGTAGTATCGCAGAAAAATATTGGACAGGAGATAATTGCGCTTAGAGAAGCTTGGTTAAAGGGTGAATAATTATAGCGTTTAAGGTTATATTCAAAATAACCCCATAAAAAAACCGTCTACTTTTTACAGTAAGACGGTTTTTTATTGAGTTAGTTAAATTGTAATTAACCTAGTGCAACTCTTTTAAAACCTGTAACTTCTAAGCTAGAATCAACAGATTTTACATATTGAGCAACACTTTGTTTGCTGTCTTTAATGAAATCTTGGTTTACCAAGGTGTTGTCCTTGAAGAAACGCTTGATTTTCCCTTGAGAAATTTTATCCAACATTGCCTCAGGCTTCCCTTCTTGACGTAATTGATCTTTAGCGATTTCAATTTCCTTATCAATAATGGATTGGTCTACGCCATCTTCATTTAAGGCAACAGGATTCATTGCTGCCGCTTGCATAGAAACATCTTTAGCAACTTCTTCAGCACCTGGTACAGATGCGGAAAGACCTGTTAAAACAGCTATTTTATTTCCTGCATGAATGTAAGAACCTACAAAAGGAGCACTTAAGGTTTCAAAACCACCAATTTCGATTTTCTCACCAATAACACCGGTTTGCTCGGTAAGTTTTTCTTGAACCGTCATGCCCTTGTAATCAGCAGCCAAGAAAGCTTCTTTAGAATCAAAATTGATTGCTAAATCTGCCAATTCTGTAGCCAATGTTACAAAAGTTTCGTTTTTAGCAACAAAATCGGTCTCACAGTTAAGGGAGATAATTACACCACTGGTGTTGTCATCATTTACCTTAGCGATAGCAGCACCTTCAGAAGAATCTCTGTCGGCTCTTTTTGCTGCAACTTTTTGACCTTTTTTACGAAGAATCTCGATTGCGCTTTCAAAATCACCATCAGCTTCTACCAAGGCTTTTTTGCAATCCATCATTCCTGCACCAGTAGTTTTTCTTAATCTATTAACTTCTGCAGCTGTAATCTTTGCCATTTTTTTTACTTTTAGTGTACCCGTTTTAAAGGGCTATTCTTAAATTTATTTTATCTCGAAAAAGAAAGTGTTATTCTACACCACCTTTGGCATTATCTTGCCATTCCTTTAGCTCATCCCATTTTCCTTCGGCGGCCATTTTGGCTTGCTTTGGCCAAGAAGTTGGGTCTAAATGTGCCATTCTAGAACTAGCCGCCGTCAAAATCTCCTTGATTTTTTCCGCTTCGCCTTTAGAAAGATCGGCGTATGTTGCAATACCTGCAGCAACTAATGCTTCTGCAGCTTTAGGGCCAATTCCTTCAACCTTGGTTAAATCGTCAGCTTCTGTTTTTGTATCATTGGCAACAGCTTCTTGGGTAGCCTCAACATCTACTTCAACATTTGGTACTTTAGCTACTACAGGAGCAGGTTTTGTGTCCACTTTTGCAGGAGTAGGTTCTGGAGTTTCTACAGCTTCTTTTTTCTTAGGAGCTTTTTCTTTTTTGCTTTCTGATTTTCCTTCTGCTGCTTCAGCCTTTTCTGACTTTCTTGCTGCAAGACCTTCTGCAATTGCATTGGTAACCTCTGTCATGATGATATCAATAGACTTGGAAGCATCATCATTGGAAGGAATTAAATAATCAACATCTCTAGGGTCACAGTTGGTATCTACCATTGCGAAAATAGGAATGTTCAATTTTTGGGCTTCCTTAACGGCTATGTGCTCTCTCATAGTATCAACAATGAACAAGGCACCTGGTAAACGTGTCATTTCAGAAATAGAACCTAAGTTCTTTTCTAACTTAGCACGTAAACGGTCTACTTGTAATCTTTCTTTTTTGGAAAGAGTAAGGAACGTACCGTCTTTCTTCATACGATCTATTGAAGCCATTTTCTTAACAGCTTTACGAATAGTAACGAAGTTTGTTAACATACCACCTGGCCATCTTTCTGTGATGTAAGGCATGTTTACATTAGCCGCTTTTTCAGCTACGATGTCCTTTGCTTGTTTTTTGGTAGCTACAAAAAGTATTTTTCTACCTGATGCTGCAATCTTGCTAAGCGCCTCATTGGTCTCGTCTAATTTTGCAACTGTTTTGTAAAGATTGATAACGTGAATACCATTACGCTCCATGTAGATGTAAGGAGCCATGTTTGGATTCCACTTTCTGGTTAGGTGGCCAAAATGCACACCTGCTTCTAATAATTGTTTTACTTCGACTCTCGCCATTTTTAAATTTAGTTTACGTTCTTTTGAATTAGCAATGATAAAGTGGTATCTGGATATGGTATCTAGAAGCCTTCATCATTTAGATGCTAAACTAATCTTACCTTTAATTTTTAGGGATCAAAGGATTTTTAATTGTCCTTAACGGACTTTCAATGAACTTGTTAATATTCTGGAATATCCAGTTTAAATAAAAAATATAAAATAGGCACCCATGATGGGTGCCTGGTAACTTTGTATCTCGAATTAACGTTTCGAGAATTGGAATTTTTTACGTGCTTTCTTCTGACCAAATTTCTTACGTTCAACCATTCTTGGGTCTCTCGTTAACAATCCTTCTGGCTTAAGAATACCTCTGTTTTCGGCGTCAATTTCGCACATTGCCCTAGAAAGCGCAAGACGAATAGCTTCTGCCTGGCCGGTAATACCACCACCGTAAACATTAACCTTAACATTGTAAGTATCTAAACTTTCAGTCAATGTAAAAGGTTGCTTTACCTTATATTGTAATGTAGCAGTTGGGAAGTATACACTTAAATCTTTATTGTTAATGGTAATGTCGCCATTTCCATCAGAAAGATAAACTCTAGCTACAGCGGTCTTTCTACGACCAATTTTATGAATTACTTCCATCTTATTTAATATCTTTTAAATTAACAACAGTAGGCTTCTGAGCTTCTTGACCATGCTCTGTACCTGCATAAACCTTTAGGTTTCTAAAAAGATCTGCACCTAATCTGTTCTTTGGCAACATACCTTTTATAGCTTTTTCAAGAATAGCCTCTGGATTTTTTTCCAAAAGTTGTTTAACCGATGTGGTACGTTGTCCACCTGGGTAACCTGTATATCTTAAGTACATCTTGCTGGACCACTTGTTTCCTGAAAGAGTAATTTTATCTGCATTGATAATTACAACATTATCACCACAATCTACATGCGGAGTAAAACTTGGCTTGTGCTTTCCTCTTAACAAATAGGCAACTTTAGAGGCAATACGCCCTAATGTTTCACCTTCGGCATCTACCAATAACCACTCTTTGTTTACAGTTGTTCTGTTGGCCGAAACGGTCTTATAACTTAATGTATCCACTACTGCTATTTTTAACTATTATTATAATCAACCCCGTCAAACGGGCTGCAAATCTACAACTATTAACTTGAATTGCAAATACTTGTTTCTAAATTTTTTCTATTTTATTTTAAATTCAACTTCTTTGGTAATTTAGAGTGTTAAACTTATTGAATTTTAACCGGGTTTTGTAACACTGTAACACTTTTTGCGTCCTTCCTATATATCAATCAAAAGGACCAACCAACAATGAATTACAAAGTTCTTGTAAATTTTTTATTTCTATGTATTGTATCTATTGCTTTTTCTCAGAGAGACAGTGTGCCAATTAAAAGGGAGTATACCACGGCACCATTGGCCAATGATCAAATCATAACTATAGACGGAATACTTACTGATAAAGGGTGGGACAATGTTCCTTGGGATGCAGATTTTACGGTATTTGAACCAAATAACGGACAATTGCCAAAGCAACCTACCGCATTTAAGATTACCTATGATGCAAAGTATTTATATGTAGCTATTAAATGTTTGGACAGTGTACCCTCTAAAATTGAAAAGCGCCTTGCAAGAAGAGATAATTTTTCCGGTGATTGGATAGAAATAAATATTGATAGTTATCATGATAAAAGAACCGGTTTTTCATTCAATGTTTCTGCTGCGGGTGTTAAAGGGGATGAGTTTATTTCCCAAAACGGTGATATTTGGGATGCTAGTTGGAATCCTATATGGTATACGGCAACCCAGATCAACAATACGGGATGGACTGCAGAAATGAAAATTCCTTTTAGTCAATTAAAATTTGGAACCGCAGATGAACAGGTATGGGGTCTGCAAATTCATAGAAGGTTTTTCAGGGATCAAGAGCGTTCAATATGGCAGCCCATTTCATTGGAATCTCCTGGATGGGTTAGTGAGTTTGGGACCTTAAAAGGGTTAAGGAACATACAACCTCAAAAGCAATTGGAAATTCAGCCTTTTATTGTAAATCAATTTGATAGTTACCCAAAACAAGAGGGCAATCCTTTTAAGGATGGGCAGGATTTTAAATTCAATGCCGGTTTAGATGCCAAAATTGGTATTACCAATGACCTTACTTTAGATTTAACCGTGAACCCTGATTTTGGTCAGGTTGATGCTGATCCTGGCGCCATTGCCTTAGACGGATTTCAAATTTTCTTTGAGGAACGTAGACCTTTCTTTGTTGAAAATAAAAATATTTTCGATTATGAGTTTGCTGATGGTAATGATAACATATTTTATAGTAGAAGAATTGGCAGAAGTCCACAAGGTAATGCAACCACCACACCAGATGAGTATATAAATGCACCTACGAATTCAACAATTTTAGGAGCGGCCAAGTTTTCCGGAAAGACCAAGAACGGCTGGTCTATAGGATTGTTGGAAAGTGTTACGGGGAGAATGTTTGCAGATATAGAAGATTTGGAAGGGAACCAACGTTCAGAACTTGTAGAGCCGCTAACGAATTATATGGTAGGTAGGGTACAAAAAGATTTTAATGAACGTAATTCCTTCCTTGGCGGAATCTTTACCGCAACAAATAGAAATATTCCTGATCATTTAGATTTTTTGAGAAAGAGTGCATATACCGCTGGGTTAGATTTTAAACATAACTGGAAGAACAGGAATTACTATGTTGAAGGTAATTTTGTGGGTAGTCATGTAACAGGTAGTGAAGATGCAATAGCCCGTACACAAACTAGTATAACACATCTTTTTCAGAGGGTAGATGCCGGCCATGTAGCTGTGGATGAAAATAGAACATCGCTTACAGGTACTGGAGGTAAAATTGAATTTGGTAAGGCCGGCGGGGGTAACTGGAGGTATGATGGAGGGCTTATATGGCGTTCTCCAGAATTGGAACTTAATGACATTGGGTTTCTAAGACAGGCAGATGAAATAAAACAAACTGCATCTGTAAGTAGATTATTTATTAAACCCACTAATTTCTATAGAAGGGCTAATATGGAATTAAGTCAATATACTACCTATGATTTTGAAGGGAATTATAATAGAATACAATACCAGTTTGAAGGATTTATAAATTATAAGAACAATTGGTGGACAGAAATAGGGGCGGCCCACAAACCTAGAATTTTTTCGAATACCGTATTACGTGGCGGACCAAGATGGCGTTGGTCCGAAGAGAATTTTGCTTATTTGTTCTTTGGTTCGGACAATAGAAAAAAATTCAATTTTACCTTAGGATATGTAAACAGCCAAGCTGCACAGCAAAATTTTTCATTGGAACGTTATGTATTGCGTTTCTACTATCAACCTTTTGATGCTTTTAGCCTGTCGGTATCTTCAGAATATGAAGAAAACCCTAACAAGACCCAATATGTTACTGAAAGTGATTATAACGGTATTCCTAGATATATAACGGGTAATATTGATCAACGTACGTTCAGTACATCCATCCGTTTTAATTATAGTATAAATCCAAACCTATCCATTCAATACTACGGTCAACCTTTTATATCCAGGGGCTTGTATACAGATTTTAATTATGTGTCCAATTCCTTGGCTAAGAACATTAATGAACGGGTTACCCTGTATACCCCCGATCAGATTGTTAGTTCAGGTATGGGAAATTCCTATTCTGTTGATGAAGATTTAGATGGTATCGTTGATTATGAAATAGCGAATCCAGATTTTTCCTTTGTTCAATTCAGGTCCAATCTGGTAGTTAGATGGGAATATATTCCGGGTAGCGAAATTTTTCTTGTTTGGGCTCAGGGTGTAGCTGGGTTGGCTGATCCTTATGGTACTTTGGGTAGTAATCTAGACGGTCAGATTTTTGGACAAAAGAAGGATAATACATTTTTAATTAAGGCAACTTACCGTTTTATTCGATAAGCGTTATATTTTGATGCGTAATTTTGCTATGAAATAATATGTCTATAATTTCGTTCTAAGAGATTGTTAACCAAACCTTAATATCATGTATAAGAATTTTTTAGCGCTTTTAGGATGTGCCTTGGTGTTTGTGTCCTGCAGTTCAGATAAAAATGATGCGGCAATAGAAGAAGAAATGACACTTAACGCGTTAGTTGGAACTTGGAACGCTACGGAACTTAAAATAGATAATAATACTGCAAGTGATGATGCTAAGTTGGCCAAAGGTATCTTAGACCTTCTGACCGATAAGGAATGTTATTTGGTTACGTTACAGTTCAATGAAGATTTGACCGCATCTGCCAGAAACAGCGCCAGTTATGTGGAGTTTGACTTTAGTGCATCAAGTTTTGATGTTCCTTGTCCTACACAATATGATGAAGAAACCAGTACCTATACTTTTGAAGATGGTGTTGTTACTACAATAGATAGTAATGGGGAAGTATTAATGATAGATGTATCAATTGATGGAGATATCATGTCCGTTGATGCTGCTGATCTTGAAATCCCCGATTTTGCAGACAGTGGTGAGCTGATTTTTGTTCGGCAGTAATTAATTCCTTATGTCATAAATTACAGGTCTTTGCATTAATTTGTTAAGGCCTTTCTTTTTTGTAACAAGTTGTTACTATTCGGTTTATCTTTAAGCGTATTCATTACACTTGTGATAAATTGAATAACCTTATGGCCAAAAAAATATATTTGCTGGTATTGTCATTATTATTGATCAATTGTATTGATCCCGTTGAACCTGAATTTGAGTTTAAAGAAGGGCTGGTATTTATAGAAGGTATAGCCACTACGGTCAAAGGGGGGTCTTATGTCATTATCAATAAGTCTTCTACAGAATTTGGAATAAATAAGACAAAATTTGAAAAAGGTGCAAGTGTTTCGTTCGTAAATTCTGTTTCTGGTGAAGTGGTCAATTTAACCGAAGTGGAAGGGGCCTATGTGCCATCCGTAGAATTTAACGCCAATATTGGTGAGCAATGGCAATTACAGGTTACTTTGTTAGATGGTACACAATACAACTCGCAACCAGAGCGTATTCTACAGCCTGTGCCCATCTCAAATATAAGCGCAACATATAATCCTGAACTACAATTTAATGACGGTACAAATTCTTTTGAACCCGGCCATGCCATTTCATTGACATTCAACGATCCGGCCGATAATGAGAATTATTACTATTGGACATTCAAGTCTTTTGAAAAACTGGTGGTTTGCAAAACTTGTTTTGATGGTATTTACAGAAATGAGATCTGTCAACAAACCGATATTGCAACTCCAGATTATTTTGACTATTTGTGTGATCAAGAATGTTGGCAGATACGCCTGCCGGAGAGCATTGCTATTTTTGATGATAAATTTTCCAACGGTAAAACCACTACAGATTTGGTAGTGGCCAATATACCTTTATACACAAAGAATAATATCTTGGTAGAAATTCAGCAATTGTCCTTAACCCCAGATGCCTATGAATACTATAAGGTGTTGAAAGATTTAGTCGATAATAATAGCGGATTTAATGCACCGCCACCGGCAGCTTTGATCGGTAATATGTATAACCCCAATGATGCTGACGATTTTGTATTTGGAAGGTTTACTGCTGCAGCAACAACATCCGCAGATATTTTTATTGAACGCGGAGATATTCCTGAAAAGCCGTTAGAACCTCAGAGAAGCTTGAGTGTTGAGCCCACTTTTCAATCTCCCTACCCACCACCGGCTACTACAGAGGCTGCTTGTAACGAAGAACGATTTAGAACCGCAATAAAACCTGCAGCATGGACAAATTAAATCAGAAAAAGGTATGTGATAAGCGTATTTGTATCATTTTGCTCTTGGGATTCATTTTTACCACGTTTTTTTCCAGTTCACTTTCTGCGCAAGAATTTTTGCTGGGGGTAGAGGTTTATGAAAAATCCACTAACCAGCCTTTAGAAAGTGCGGAGATAAACATACAACCCTGTGCGTGTGGTGGTATTACCAATAATAACGGCCTTTTTACCATTAGGCTAATGGCTAATACTTATGAGTTAACCGTAAACTACATAGGTTTTAAAAGTAGGAGAACAACCATTGACCTCAAGTCAAATAATACAATAAAGTTATTTCTTGAAGAGGAACAGGAACAACTCTCCGAGGTGGTTGTACGGGCCAAAAGAATCAATGATAATTTAGAACTTCCACAAATGGGCGCCCTGCAATTACAAACACAGGAACTTAAAAAAATGCCTTCTGGTCTGGGCGAGGCAGATGTGCTTAGAAGTATGACCCTTTTGGCCGGGGTAAACAACGCAGGGGAAATAAGTAATGGATTGTCGGTCAGGGGAGGAGCTTTGGACCAAAATCTATTGCTGTATGATAACGCCCCTGTTTTTAATCCTACACATTTATTTGGACTTTTTTCGGTTTTTACTCCAGATGTAATTTCTAGCGTAAATTTATATAGGGCCAATATACCTGCACGCTACGGTGGTAGAATAACTTCTGTATTAGATATAAAAGTGAAGAATCCGTATGTAGATAAATTTAAGTTAAGCGGCGGGGTAGGTATTGTTTCAAGCAGATTAAACATTGAGACTCCATTAATCAAGGGTAAACTTATGATTGCGATAGGAGGTAGGGCCGGACTTACGGATTTTCTTTTGCCCCTATTTTCAGAACGGTTAAAGAATACCAAAGCAAATTTTTATGACAGTACCGTAAAACTATTATATCTGCCAACCAATAATGACCAGATTACATTTACAGGATTTTATAGTAAGGATTATTATCAATTGGACTTGATCACTAAGATTCAGAATATCAATGCCGAGAACAATCAATATGATTTTAGGACATTGAACGGAACGCTGAATTGGAGACATTCCTTTAATGAAAAGAGTAATCTTAGAACCAATTTGGTCATGAGCAATTATTCGCCCAAAACCATTTTTCCGGAAATTGATAATCCCAATAATATTGAGTTTACATCTCAGATTGTTTATAAAAGCTTGGCTTCTGAATTTTCAAAGGAAATCAATCAAGATGCTTCGTATTATTTTGGAATTCAGGCCAATAAATATGAAATTAGTCCGGGGGAATTAAGTCCAGGAAATGGTAACAATGTGGATCCTGTTTTGTTGGCAAAGGAAAACAGTTATGAGTTTGCTACCTACGCCAACATGAATTATAATCCTACAGATGCCATAGCAATCTCCGCTGGGTTGCGCTTTAGCCATTATGTGTTGGTTGGTCCATACAGGCAGGCTGTTTTAGATGAAACTACGGGGTTGTTGCTTGCGGTCAATGAATTTGAAAAAGGTGCCGGCGTAAAGACCTACAACGGTTTGGAGCCAAGATTGGGTGCTAATATAAAATTGAACCAAACAACATCTATCAAAGCTAGCTATGCCCGCTCCAAGCAATATTTGCAAAATGTGTACAATAGCACAACGCCTTTGCCTACTTCTAGATGGAAAACATCTGACCCTAATATATTACCGCAATTGAGCGATACATATGGTCTAGGTATATATAAGAATATCTCAAATAATGAAATAGAACTTGGCTTAGAAGGCTATTACCGGTCTTCGGAAAATAATTTGACCTTTAAACCAGGAGCAGATTTCTTTTTAGAAGAATTTCTTGAACGTGATGTTATACAAGGGGAAGGTAAAGCGTATGGAATAGAGTTCAGTATTAAAAAATCCGTAGGAAAAATTAACGGTTGGTTTAATTATACTTGGTCAAAGAGTTTATTAAAATCCGATAATGAAAAATTAGGGGATAGAATCAATAATAATAATTGGTTCGTTTCGGATTTTGATAGGCCCCATGTCATCAATTCCACGGTTAATTTTGAGGGTGATAAATATAACACTTGGAGCTTTAATTTTACCGGACAGACAGGAAGACCCTACACCGTGGCCAATAGTGTTTTTAAATTGGAGAATTTAGATGTCCCCATTTTTATTGAACGCAATAATGCACGTCTAAGACCTTACCACAGATTGGATTTTTCATGGAATGTAAAATATAGCAAAAAGTTGAACAAAAGGTGGGTTGGCGATTGGACGTTTACCATTTATAATGTGTATAGTAGAAGAAATCCTTTTAACAACTACTATGCGCAACGACAAGATGGTGTAGATACTGATGTGTTTCTAAGTAGCCCTTTAGGTTCCTATGAGCTTTCTATTTTGAATAGCCCTTTGTTTTCATTGACTTATAATTTTGTGTTCCAGTAAGGTTAACTTACTGTTTATAGAATTTACGCTGAATGGTTTGTAGATCCGATCGTATGCTAATTAGATAAATACCTTTTTTAAGATTGGATATAGGTATGTTCAACGCGTTGTTCTTTATTCTCCATTGATGGTGTAAAACCTGATTTCCATTGATATCCCGTATGGTGATTTGAGCTGTTGACGTATTCAAAATCCCTATAATATTAACCACATTGGTTGCAGGGTTTGGAAAAACCTTTACCGCATTAGTAGCATCCTGTGCCTGTACATTTATGTTTAGTAGAAGGGTAAAAAAAGAAAGAATGATGGCTTGCTTCATTAATATAGCGCACCCAATTAGATGGGTGCGCTATATTTTAACGTTCTTAAAACTTGGTTTCGTCTATTATTAGCTAATATTTAACAAGAGTTTAAAAACTAAAACTCATCTCATTTGCAGAGGTGTTGCCGTTACTATCTTTTGAAACCACTCTTATAAAATACACTTCGCCTTCTGTATAGGTGAAATTTGTTGTGGTCAACGTGGTATCCTCTAAGAGAATTTCTGGGTTGTTTGCGGTACCTATAGAAATATCATAGCCGGTAAGGTCGTCGTCTAAATCCTCAGCAATCCAAGAAATGTTTGCGGTAGAATTACCTTGGTCTTCCACTTCAATGGTTGCAGGAAATGGGGCGTAACTCTCTGTTACCGTACCTTGCGAATAGAAATTCCAAGAATCGCTCTTTAAAGTCTTAGCGTCTAATTTGGCCGTTATTTGCCATGTAAACTGTACACCTTTGGGAACGTTTAGAACTGTAGAAGTGCCATTAACAGTTTTATTCTCCGTGGTGCTGCTTTCTTGGTTAATTAGCTCAAGTTCATAAGAAGTGGCATTTGTAGATGCTGTCCACAGAAACTCAATACCAACGGTTCCGTCGGTATTTTCTTCTCCTTCCGTGCAGATAAGATTATTGTCTGGGAAAGTCAATGCGAAAGCGCCTAATTCTTTTTCCACTTCATCTGGTGGGTTGGGACTATCATTATCTCCACCGCCACCACATGAAACCATTAGTGTCATTACTAAAAATAATTTTATAGCTATTTTCATTTTTTTACAAATTTTAAATTGATTTCTTTTTCACTCTCTATTACGGTCAACATGTAAACACCTGGATCAAGGTTAGATATATCCATCGACAATTCTCCATTGATTATTTCGCTACTGGTACGTATGGCTGTTACTCCATTTACATTTGCAATTAAGATTTGAGCGTTATTCATGTTGTCAAGACCTTCTACACGTAATGTTTCAGCAACAGGATTAGGAGAAAGGATGGCTTGATTTATAACAATATTATCATTGAATATACCTTGACAAATTTTATCTGTTTCAATTGAAATTTGATTTACTCCTTTATCCAATGGAAATAAAATCTCATGATTTGAAACATCGTCAAATTGGTACGTATACATTTTATCATTTACCAATACCTCATAGTTTTTGCTTCCAGAAACAATAATCCTTGCTTTCTGGGCATGATAATCTACCACGGTTTTACCGGTTGTAAATTCATCAGGTACACTAACGGTAACCGTAAAACATTGTTTAAAATCTGGGAAATCCGGTATGTTAATACATACTGAATACACGCCTGGCGATAGGTTTGATTTAACAAAATCTTCATTATTGGTAATATTGGAAAAAGATTCGTTTAACGCACCGCGGCTTAATTCCACCTGATACAAATAATCTTCAGTTAAGCTGACCGTAATTTCTCCATTAGAAGTGTTAGGGCAGCTGGTACTGGTAACTTTTACTTGAATTCCATCATTGGGGATATCAGGTAATGAAGTCTGATTGTCTGCACAACCCTCAGCGTTTACCGTTATATTTGGAAGCGTATTTGGACATTGGTCAATAGCGTTGTTTACACCGTCATTATCATCGTCTAATTGGCTTTGCGAGCAACCGTTGCTATTTACTGTTTCACCTGTTGGGGTATTTGGGCATAAATCATCTGCGTCAAAAACACCATCTTCATCTTCATCTGTATCTGTTTGTGTTACTGGGCACCCAATATTATTTACAAAAGTTCCTTCTGGGGTGTTAGGGCAACTGTCACTGTCGTTACTTACACCGTCATTGTCATCATCTAACTGGCTTTGTGAACAGCCATTGGCGTTCACAGATTCTCCCATAGGTGTATTGGGACACTGGTCTACAGTATTATCCACCCCATCATTATCATTATCTGTGCTAGCGATGTTTGCTCTAAGGACCATATTGTCAAGTAAAATATGTTCCTGTGGTTGATCGGATATTGCACTTATGTTCAAATCTACAAGTTCATTTGATTCTGGTGTAAAATATACCCTAAATGTATTCCAACCATTTTCAGAGGGATCCGTTGTAACTTTATAGATAGTTTCGGGAAAAATACCTTTTGTCAGTTCAAACTCCAAGGTGTTAAAACTGCCTTCGGTAATTTTGTAATCAATAGCAATTTCATATGAAACACCTTTATAAAGTTGTACCTCTTTTTGAAAGATTGATGAAGTGTTTGTACCATTATCACTTGTTGTGAGTTCTAGACTATATTCTAAATTATCACTTATATCCTCATTTTTGTTCCATGAACTTCCCGGTATCATAATTATTCCCCATTGCGCCAAATTGCTTCCACCGCCTAATGACCAATCTTCAAAACTTGGATCATTGATAATGTTGGAATCATCAATAGAAACTTCACAACCATTATCATCTACTGCTAAAGCACTAGGAGATGTACCTGGGCATTGGTCCTCAGCATCCGTTACACCATCATTATCTTCGTCTGGTGGGGTTTCACCAAGTACGCGCATATAATCTACAACGATAACACTTTGTGGAGCGGAGGTGGCCCTAAATTCTAATTCAAAAACATAGTCTTCATCCTCGGTATCCGTCATAAAATCAAATGAGTAGGTATGCCATTCTCCGTCGGTATTCAAGGTAAGGGATTCATTTATATATTGGGTAGCAAAATTTCCTCCGTCCTTTAAAATCCAAAGATTGGCCGTTATAGATTCCCCTGTACCTATATAAACTTTATAATCAAAAGCGAAGGTATGTGCCTTGTTTTTCTGTAATGAAACTTTACTAACGTTTCTAGTACTTAATTCTGTTCTTTCAGATATACTGGTGCTTAAATCTAGTCTTAATGAAGAATAACCTTCCGTTGCATAATAGAAATTGGCTTGGGAAACAGAATTGGCATTCACTATTGACCAATTATCTGGGGCACTAGGTGTTCCTGACCAATTTTCAAAACTGAAATTTTGCAGAAAGTTTGTTTGGTTAGGGTCTATGATTATACAACCTTTTTCATCAACAGGTTCCCCAACTGGGGTGTTGCGGCAAATATCAAGATTGTTAGTTACACCATCATTGTCATCATCTAGTTGACTTGGAGAACAACCACTAAAATTGACTGTTTCACCTTCAGGTGTATCAGGACATTGGTCATCATTGTCTGCAATGCCGTCATTGTCCTCATCTATAATACTAGCTCCGTCCACAGCAAGCGTAATTGGATTTTTTGTCAATGTTAGGTCCGTTAATTGGGTATTTGAAACTTGACAATCATAAGCGCCAATATCTGCTGATGTAACATTGGCTATTGTAAATGTGGAATTTGTAGCGCCTTCAATATTTTCCCCATCTTTACGCCATTGGTAGGTGTTGTTTGTATCAGTTGTTGTGGTGACTGCAATTTCAAATGTATCATTGGTTTCTAAATAAATGGTTTCGCTAACACCTATACTTGCCTGTGTAGCGTAGTTCATTTGGGGTTGGTTAATAGAAGTGTCCAACAAATCCTCAAATATGAAGGAATTGTCATATAAACGAAATATGGAATGGCTATTCGTAAAGGTTGGCACCTGCCCGCTAAAGTTATTACGGTCTAACGAAATTCGGTCTAACGTAGGTATTTGATTTAATTCTACTGGAATAGTACCACTAAAGCTATTTTCACTTAAAAATAATGTTACTAAATTGCTTAATTGCCCAAGTTCTTTTGGGATGGATCCGGTAAAATTATTAAAATTTAAAGTTAGGGTGGTTAGGTTGGCCAAGTTACCAAACTCAATTGGTATTTCTCCTTCTAGATTGTTGACGCTCAAATCTAACCTTTCTAGATTAGTTAATTGGGCCAATTCTTTTGGTAGAATACCGGATAGGTTATTTCTGTCAAGGTAAAGAATCTGGATGCTAGAAAGTTGGCTTAGTTGTGTTGGTATTGCACCATTTAAATTATTTGAATCTAATTTTAATGATGTTAAATTTTGTAATTGCCCAATGGAGGTAGGTATTGTGCCAGTAAGATTATTGTAATCAAGGCCTAAATATTCTAAATTAGATAATTGACCTATACTACTTGGTATGGTGCCAGATAAATCATTAGTGCCTAAATTTAAAGTTGTTAAGTTATTAAGTTGTCCTAACTCAGTTGGTATGTTGCCTGTAAGTTGGTTGTTGTTTAAGGCAATTCTTTTAGCATTGGCTAAATTTCCAAATTCAGAGGGAATGCTACCGGTTAAATTGTTGTATGAAAGATATAAGATCTCTAATTGGGACATTTGTCCCATTTCAATTGGTAGACTACCTGAGATTTCAAAGTTATTTAAATGTAGTTCTTTAAGTTTGGTCAAGTTTCCAATTTCAGGAGGAATTATTCCCGTTATGTTGTTTGCAGGTTGTCCTGTAAACCCGTTTTTTGTTAAGTCTAATATTTGCAGTTCTTCTAAATTTCCTAATTCAGGAGGTAAATACCCAATTACATTGTTAGCTCTTAATTTTATTTTTATAACCCTGCCATTGTCATTTTGGGTAACCCCGTCCCAATAGATCATAGATTCATTCAGGTCCCAAGTATTTTGCCAGTTTGCGCCATCTGTTGCGTTGTAAAGTGCTATTAAAGCATTTCTGTCCGTAGTGTTTTCAGGTATTTCAGCAGCGTCATAGAGTCTTATATTATCAATTAAAATATCTTGAACGAAGCTTCTGATACTACTATTCGCTATGGTAAAAGTAAAAGTATAGTTATCATTTGTTGGTACTTCAAAAACAAACTGTCCATTTTCCCAAGTGCCTGTTTGATGCCTAACCGTATGCCCAATAGCACCGCTACTATTATCAGCTCTAATACTGATTGATGGAATATCATTAGTTTGCCCCCCACTTATAAACGTCATTTTTACATCTAATTTTAAGATGTAAGTTTTTCCGCCTAGTAAGCTATAACTATCACTTTGAATACTTGCATCCTGAGAGGTGGTTGCGTTAAAAATTTGGACACTACTTGATCCAGAGCTGGTGTCTGTTTGATTTCTTGTGACAACACCGTTAGTAGTAATAAAGTTATTTGGTTCATTGCCAGACCAACTTTCAAAATCACCATTGGCAATGAGATTGTTCTGAGAATAGCCAGTTAATGAAACGAAAAATAAAGCTAAGGAATATAGCCAAGTGTAGTTTTTAGACATAGGTTGATTATGTAGGTTATTCAGCCCTAATATAACAGATGCAATTAGATTTAAGTATTAAAAATCGATAAACTACAGCACTTTATTTTTGTAATCAATACGATTTTAAGGATTGATTTTAATGTAATTAGTGGGCAACCAGCCAGTTATCGCCAATTCCTACTTCAACATCTAAAGGAACAGCAATCTTATATGCATTTTCCATTTCAGATTTAATTAGAGTCTGTAATTCTTCCAATTCAGGTTTATACATATCGAATACCAATTCATCATGTACCTGCAACAACATTTTAGACTTATAGTTGCCTTCATCTAACCTTTTACGAATATTTATCATGGCAATTTTAATGATATCCGCAGCACTACCTTGTATAGGTGCGTTTACGGCATTGCGTTCTGCAGCACCCCTTACCATGGCGTTACTCCCGTTTATATCCTTAAGGTACCTTCTTCTTCCTAGAACAGTCTGTACATATCCATGATCGCGGGCAAAGTCAACTTGCTCGCTCATATAGTTTCTTAATTTTGGATACGTCTTGTAGTATGTTTCTATTAATTCCTTGGCCTCTGATCTTGACAAATTGGTCTGGTTGCTTAATCCAAAAGCAGACACCCCATAGATGATTCCAAAATTTACTGTTTTGGCATTGCTTCGTTGTTCCCTTGTAACTTCTTCCAAAGGTACGTTGAACACCTTAGACGCAGTAGATGCGTGTATATCCTCACCGTTTTTAAAGGCTTCTATCATGGTGGTTTCCTCACTTAGTGCCGCAATGATGCGTAATTCTATTTGAGAATAATCCGCAGCTAGCAAGGTGTAGTTCTCATCTCGTGGAACAAACGCCTTTCTCACTTGACGACCACGTTCCGTACGTATTGGAATGTTCTGTAAGTTGGGGTTATTACTGCTTAACCGCCCGGTGGCTGCCACGGTTTGCATGTAATCTGTATGTACACGGCCTGTAGTTGGTTCTATTTGTTCTGGCAAAGCATCTACATAGGTACTTTTGAGTTTGGCCAACCCGCGATAATCCAGTACGTTTTGTATGATTTCATGGTCTTTTGCTAAATAGGATAGTACATCTTCTGCTGTGGAGTATTGGCCTGTTTTGGTCTTTTTGGGTTTGTCTACTAATTTTAATTTGTCAAATAGAATTTCACCTAGTTGTTTTGGCGAACCTATGTTAAACTCTTCACCGGCAACTTCATAAATTCTTTTTTCAAGGTTAGCGATATCATTGTTCAAATCCTCGGAAAGTGAATTCAGGAACTCTTTATCTAAATTAATACCTTCTAATTCCATATCCGCTAATACGCGTAATAGCGGAATCTCTATATCTTGAAACAACTTTTCTGTGTTTGCATCTTTTAGTTCCGGTCTAAAATGTTGTGCCAACTGATAGGTGATATCTGCATCTTCTACGGCATATTCCGTTTGTTTTTCTAACGGTACATCGCGCATATTTAGCTGGTTCTTACCTTTTTTTCCAATTAATTCAGTAATGGAAATAGGCGTGTAGTTAAGATAGGTTTCAGAAAGCACGTCCATGTTGTGGCGCATATCTGGATTAATGAGATAATGTGCCAGCATGGTATCAAAAAGAGGACCTTTGACATCAATGTTATATTTATCCAATACCTTAATGTCGTACTTTAGGTTCTGGCCAATTTTTTCAATGGTTTCAGATTCAAAAAAAGGACGTAGTTCCTCAAGTAACTGCTGGCTTTCCTCACGATTTTCGGGAAATGGGATATAAAATCCTTTGGTAGCCTCCCATGAGAAAGCAATACCTACCAACTCTGCCGTTATTGGATTTAAACCTGTAGTTTCGGTATCAAAACATACCGAAGGTTGTTTCATTAAATTTTGTATAAATAGCTTCATGGCCATACCTGGCAAAACGCTTTGGTAAGCATGTGGCACATCTGCAATAGTTTTTCTGCTTGAATAATCTTTAACGGTTGCTCCTGAGTCTGCAGCATTGCCAAATAAAGAAAACTGTCCTGATCCGGCATCTTGAATTTCTTTTTTTGCAGTAGGGGTGCTAGAGACTTGTGTTACCTGTTCTTGGGTATCCGTTGAGAAGATTTTTATAAACTGATCTTTTAATCTTCTAAATTCAAGTTGTTCAAAAATTTCTTGGACCTTTTCAAAATCCGGTACGGAAAGTTCATAATCCGAAGCGTTAAAGGTGACATCGCAATCTATACAAATGGTCGCCAGTTTTTTTGACAACATACCTAATTCCTTGTTCGCCTCAACCTTCTCCTTCATTTTCCCCTTTAGTTGATCGGTATTGGCCAGTAGGTTCTCCATGGAGCCAAATTGGGCAATGAATTTTTTTGCCGTCTTATCACCAACACCTGGTAAACCTGGTATATTGTCACTGGCATCGCCCATCATACCTAAATAATCTATTACTTGCTCAGGACGTTCAACACCAAAACGTTTTTGCACTTCGGGTATGCCCCAAATTTCAATACCATTACCCATACGTGCAGGTCTGTACATAAATATATTTTCGGATACTAACTGTCCAAAGTCTTTATCCGGGGTGACCATAAATACCTTGTAGCCCTCTTTTTCTGCCTGCTTTGACAATGTACCTATGATATCATCTGCTTCCCAGCCTTCTAAAACCACACTTGGTATATGCATGGCCTTTAAAATATCTTGAATATAGGGTACGGCCAAACGAATAGCATCCGGTGTTTCATCACGATTGGCTTTATAGGCTTCAAACATTTCGGTACGTTCCACACTTCCGCCCTTATCAAAACATACGGCCAAATGATCCGGTTTTTCCCTTCTGATCACATCGAACAAAGAATTCATAAATCCCATTATCGCGCTAGTGTCCATACCCTGGGAATTTATTCTAGGATTCTTTATTAGTGCGTAGTACCCACGAAAGATTAAAGCGTATGCATCTAGTAAAAAGAGTCTTTTTTGATCGGCCATGTCAGTGTTTTGTTTGTGTAGGGATTAAAAGTACTAATTGAAATATAAATTATCTTAAATTCTTATCCTTCAAGATAACTGTTAGACGGGTTGTTTACATGACCGTCTTTGGTATATGTTCTATAGGTAAAACCGGGGTGTATACAATATGCTCCCGTTTCTCCTTGCTTATTTATGGCAATAAACCCTATTTGAAAATCTTGCTTATCCTTGTTTTTTGCGATGATTCTTTTTACACCTTCCTCACACGCTTCTTGTGGGCTTTTTCCTTGGCGCATAAGTTCAACGATAAGAAAACTGCCTACGGTTCTAACTACTTCTTCGCCCACTCCGGTTGCCGTTGCTCCTCCAATTTCATTATCAATGAATAATCCTGCACCTATAATAGGGGAGTCGCCAACCCTGCCGGCCATTTTATAGGCCATACCACTTGTGGTACATGCGCCCGCAATATCACCTTTTGCATCTATGGCCAACATACCTATGGTGTCATGGTTTTCTATATTGATAATTGGTTTATATTCAGAGGTTTTTTTCCATTCTAACCAATCTTGTTTTGCTTTTTCCGTTAACAGATTGGTTTTTTCAAAACCTTGTTCGTACGCAAATTGTTCCGCACCTTTACCTGCTAACATTACATGTGGCGTTTCTTCCATTACTTTTCTTGCAACGGAAATGGGGTTGGCTATATTTTGCATGGCCAAAACAGCACCGCAATTGCCATCTTTGTCCATGATACATGCATCTAATGTTACATTGCCGTCACGATCCGGGCGACCGCCATTACCTACCGTATTGTTATTTAGGTCATTCTCCTCTACCATAACCCCTTGGTGAACTGCATCCAAAGAGCTGCCGCCTTCTTCCAATACCTCCCAAGCTTTTGCTGTAGCATTTCCAAAATCCCATGTGCATATGGCAATAGGTGTGGTTGGGGCAGTAGTTGGCAATTTGACCGTACTGTCTTCCTTACAGGAGGCCAATATTGGTGCAGAAATGATCCCTGCAGTTAGGGTGCTGGAATTTCTTATGAACTTTCTTCTTTTCATGGTTTGGGTTCTTTACTTTTAGAGGCCTTAAATATAAGAATATGCTAGTAGAAGTTTGCGCAAATTCCTTGGAATCTGCCTTGGTCGCGGAACGTGCTGGAGCAGACCGTATTGAGTTGTGTTCTGAGCTTGCCGTAGGTGGGTTGACCCCTTCATATGGCTTGTTAAAGAGCGTTAAAGAACATGTTTCCATACCTGTTCACGTACTAATACGTCCTAGAAGTGGAAATTTTTCGTATGCTGATCATGAACTTGATATAATGTTGAGCGATATTAAAATGTGCGTTGATTTAGGATATGAAGGTATTGTTTCTGGGGTTTTAACACCAGATTTTAAATTGGATGTTGAACGTACAAGCCTGTTGAAAAACGCTTCCGGTGATTTAAAATTTACCTTTCATAGAGCTTTTGATTGGTTAGATGATCCTATTGAAGCCATGGTGCAACTAGAGAAGTTGAAAATTGATTATGTGTTGACCTCAGGTCAGCAAAAATCCGCTCCGGAAGGCTTTTCATTTTTGTGCGATTTACAAATGCACCGGTTTAAAATTGAAATTATGCCCGGTTCAGGAATCAATGCAGGTAATGTACACTTATTTAATGATCAAGGTTTTACCGCTGTACATTTATCCGGTACCGCCATGGAAAAAAGATTGGATAAAACGCCACAGGTAACCATGAATTCAAATCACTTTTTAAGTGATGATCATGTAGCGGTTACACAGTTTAATAATATTAAAGAAGTGGTTTACAAGGTTAAATAAAATTGAAATGAGCGCATATACCGCTACGATAGGAATATCTTTGTAAAAAAAGGATTATGGCACGTTGGGTTATTTTTACCATTTTATACATAGCTCTTTGTTTTTATGTGCTACAAGCATTAAAAACGGTTGCTAGACAACCATGGTGGTCTTATTTGTATATAGCCGTTTCATTGATCGTAATGGCTAATTTCATTTATCAGTTTACGGTAGGTGAGGAAACTGGCCGTGTTTTAAGTATTTCAAAGAGTTATGCTTTTGGTTTGTTGTTGACAGTACTGACCTTTAATGTGATTACTATTATATTTTTATTTTCAGAAGACGTTTTTAGAATATCTACAGGTATATATCAACGCTTTTTTGGCTCAGGTAAGGAATTTGGGCTTCCGGCGCGTAGACGCTTCTTAAGTTTATTAGCCTTAGGTATTGCCTCTGTCCCCTTTGGAGCTTTATTGTATGGTATGTATAAAGGTAAATACAATTTTAAGGTATTAAGGTACACCTTGGAGTTTGATGATTTACCGGATAGTTTTGATGGTTATCAAATTACGCAGATATCTGATATTCATAGCGGAAGTTTTGATAATAGAAAGATGATCGAGTATGGTGTTGACCTAATTAACAAACAACAAAGCGATGTGATCTTGTTTACTGGAGATATGGTAAATAATATGACTTCTGAAATGGTGCCATGGGCCGACCTTTTTACTACTCTAAAAGCTAAGGATGGTAAGTTTTCCGTATTGGGTAACCATGATTATGGGGACTATATTCCTTGGGAAACAGAAGCACTTAAAAGTAAAAATCTGGACGACCTTAAAACCTTACAACGAAATATGGGTTTTGATCTTTTGTTGAACGAGCATCGATATTTGCAAAAGGGAGCGGATAAGATTGCCTTGATCGGTGTTGAGAATTGGGGAAAGGGTGGATTTAAAAAAGCAGGTGATCTTAAAAAGGCATCGGCCGAAGTCCAAAAAGATGATTTTAAAATATTGATGAGCCACGATCCATCTCATTGGGAGATGGAGGTTATCAATGACCCTTATCATTACCATCTTACCCTAAGCGGACATACTCATGGTATGCAATTTGGTATTGAGATTCCGGGTTGGATAAAATGGAGCCCAGTAAAATGGCGCTACCGGTATTGGGCCGGTATTTATAAAGAAATGGGACAATTTATAAATGTGAACAGGGGATTTGGTTTTCTGGGCTATCCGGGTAGGGTAGGTATCTGGCCAGAAATAACGGTCATTACTTTACAAAAAAAGGCATTAACATGATTTTAACCCTATTACAGCGCCACAAATGTTAAGGGTAGAATTTTATTTTAACAATTTTTATTACATTTGACTAACATAGAAAAGCAATTTATATGTCCAAATTTGGAGAGCTTATAGATTTAAAAGTACCGGTATTACTCGACTTTTATGCGGAGTGGAACGAGCAATCTACATCTATGCACCCGGTGCTAAGGGATGTTGCCGCTGCTTTGGGAGATAAAGGTAAAGTAATTAAGATCGATGTTGATAAGAACAAGGAACTTTCCCAGGCATTGCGTGTTAAAGGATTGCCTACTCTAATGATTTATAAAAAAGGGGAAATGGTCTGGCGCCAAAGCGGTGAGCAAGATGCCAATACTCTAATAGGTATTCTTAAGGAATACGTCTAATTTCCACTTAACTTATTGAAGATAAATAACAAAAAGCTTTGGGCATAGCCCAAAGCTTTTATTGTTGTATGCTTAAATTAACCGTGTCTTCCAATGCATCTGTCTTGGTATTGTCCGGTAATATGGTGTCAGAGACGGGCAGGGTATCGGTCATATCTGGATCAGGCTGCATAGTTTCCTCTAAAAATTCCATGCTGTCTTCGTCTTTATAGAAATGTTGAAATTTATCTATGTATTCATTGAATATCAAGGTTTCCTTTTCTGCCAATTCTTCGGTATCATTCTGAATAATAATATCGATATTTCTTCGGTAAGCTTCCATATCCGCGATAATATCATCGATGTTACTATACTGCTCATCCACATTGGTAGATGCATAATACTCCAATCTTTCTTGATACTTTTTCTTTAAGACCTCAAAGAGCTTATATCCCTTCTTGCTTTCGCCTACCTTATAGTACCCATCTATAAATGGTTCTATTAAAGTGTAGTAGCCAAATTTGTCCACTGGCATATTATTTAAGGATATTTCAATGATTTCCTTGGCTTTGTCAATCTTGTTTTCTTTGATCAACGCTTCCATCAACCGTGCAAGATTTCCTCTAAATGATACACTTTGTATACGGGTTTGTGTATCATGGTAAATGTCGCCTCCGGCATTTCCCCATTCCCATTTTTTGACAATGTCATACATGACATCGGTATCTATTCTTCCTAGTTCAAAAGCATTTGGCCTCTCTGTACGTATGGGCACCAATTTATAGGCTAGGCCATCTAGCTGAAGATAGTCTTTCATCCAAAGGTACTCTGCGTCATCAAAACTACCACCAGAAAAATATAGTGGGCGTTTCCAGTCGTTATTGGCAAGAATGTCAAGCATCATCATACTCTTCTTTGTAATAGCTCCTGGAAGATCAATATCAATAAAATCTACGATCTGATCTGCATCTTTCTCTCTAACAAGGCCTGAGCTTAAGACATTCTGTTTGTTTACGGGTACCCTTATTTTATTTGTTGGGTAGTAAACCATATTTTGTGTGTCTTCTGAATACTGACTTAAATCTGCTCCATTTTGTTCAAAGAGGTACTTAAGTTTGGTTCGTGGCTTATCGCTATCAATCCAATTGATAAAATCTTTTATAGGCCATCTATTCTCTGTAATTCCCTGATGGTACAGAACATCTCTTGAACCTGTTCTGTATTTTTCATGTGAAATTTGAGAAGGTATAGGGTCGCTTTCATATGCCTTTTTCTTCATTTGATCCACATACCAATCCGTTTCAAAAAGACTGGTGCAGACTATGCGCACATCTGTTCTGTAATTTTCAATTTCCTGGGCATACCAAATAGGGAAGGTGTCATTATCCCCAATAGTAAAAAGTATAGCCCCCACATCTTCTTGACACGAGTCTAAATAAGCTTTTGCCGTACTATTTGCTGTAAACCTATTTGATCGATCGTGATCGTCCCAATTTTGTACCGCCATAACCGTTGGTACGGCAAGTAAGCATACAATTACCACAACGGGTGCTAGTATCTTTGGGGTTAACCAGTCCTTAAATCCATCATAAAGGCCATAGACCCCTAAACCGATCCACAGAGCAAAAACGTAGAATGAGCCCACTAAAGAATAATCTCTCTCTCTTGGTTGAAATATACCTGGATTGGTATAAAATTGTATGGCCAGTCCGGTAAAGAGAAAGAAAATCATAAGAACCCAGAACTGTTTTTTGTCCCTAGAAACTTGAAAGACAATACCGATAATCCCCAAAAGTAACGGGAGGAAAAAATAGGTGTTTCTTCCCGGATTATTTTTAATATCGCTTGGTAAATTGTCCTGACTTCCAAGTCTTATACTATCTATAAAGTTGATGCCGCTCAACCAGTTTCCGTTGTCATTATAGCGGCCCTGAACATCATTTTGTTTACCAACAAAGTTCCACATGAAATAGCGCAAGTACATATAGTTGAATTGAAACTCTATCATATACTCAATATTCTCCCAAAGTGTTGGTGGCTGTACTTCTATATACTCGTCAAACCTTTTAAGGAAACTTATGTATTGATCAGCGCCAATTTCCCCATTGGCAAAACCTGTCTTAACTTGTTGGGCTGCCTGCCTTAGTTCTTGACTGGGTTGGGTTACCTTAAAATCCAAAGCCCCAAAATAACGCATATAGTTCTCTGCATTCTGTGGGCTCCACATTCTGGGCAACAGGCCTTGGTGATCAGGGTTGGGCCCTTGTACAGCATTCTTGTATTTATTAACGATAATATATTTGCCCAAGCCATAATCCTTCTCATATTTAGGCTTACCGTCTTGGTCTTCCCCCGGTGGAGCAAACATGTCTGAATAATAAGAGCCATACACAGGACTGTCTACACCTGGGTATTGTTCCCTATTATAATAAGCTAATAATGCCCTGGCATCTTCTGGGTTGTTTTCATTGATCACTACATTGGCATTTGCACGAATAGGAAGCATGAGCCATGAGGAAAACCCAAGAAATAAGAACATAAGGCACAGTACAATGGTATTAGCCGTTCTATAATTGTTCTTTCTGGTATAATTCAGCCCAAAATAAAAGGCGGCAATAAACAATAAACCAATAATTATTGACCCTGAATTAAAAGGAAGTCCTATGCTGTTGATGAAGAATACTTCTCCCCAGCCAAATAATTTTAAGACATACGTTAACGAAAACTTGTAAACAAGCATTAATATGGCAATGACCACAATATTGGCAAGCAAGAAATTCTTTACGGTTGTTTTTTTATACGTTTTAAAATAATATAAAAGCCCTATAGAGGGTATGGCCAAGAATCCCATAAACTGAATACCAAAAGTAAGTCCAACTACAAAAGAGATTAAAATGATCCATCTGTTACCGCGTGGATCGTCCAGGTTATCCGTCCATTTTAAACCTAACCATAATAGCAGGGCCATAATAAAACTTGCCATGGCATATACCTCGGTTTCTACGGCATTGAACCAGAAACTATCTGAAAAAGTAAAGGCTAAAGATCCAACTATGGCACTTCCAAAGACAGCTATTGCCTTACTGTTGGTAAAAGGGCCGTCCTTATCTATCAATTTTCTAGTGATGTTCGTAATAGTCCAAAACATGAACAAAATGGTAAAGGCACTGGAAACGCCTGAAACTAAATTTACCATCATAGCTACTTTGCTTGGCTCTAAGGCAAACATGGCAAAAAATGCACCGATCATTTGCAACAATGGTGCACCCGGTGGATGACCTACCTGAAGTTTTGCCGCTGTAGCAATATATTCACCTGCATCCCAAAAACTATTGGTGGGTTCTACGGTAATATAATAAGTGATGAGAGCAATAAAAAACACGGACCATCCTAATATGATGTCCCACTTGTGATAGTTCTTTGAAAACATGAAACTTGGGTTAAACCTAAGTGGCGAATTTACTAATTAATATAGATAACTATAAACTATTTTTATAAACCTTTAACAGGGGTGTAATTTGATGTTTTTAATTTTTACCGTAAAAAATATTTGGTGAAACGAAACTTTGTTTTAAATTTGCAGCCTCTTAGAAGGTATTGGCCCATGGTGTAATGGTAACACTCCGGTTTTTGGTACCGTCATTCAAGGTTCGAGTCCTTGTGGGCCAACGGAGAAATTCCCTAGTAGATTGTTAATCAATCGGCTAGGGTTTTTCATTTTTAATATGTACGAACAATTGTACGAATGTTTTCGGATTTAGACCTTTAATATCTATTAATCAAGTGTTGAAATTTTAAATTCACGAGAAATAGGTATATTAGTCCTTAACTTCCCCTGATATTGTCAAGTTTGTGACGTTTTCTATAATCATACATTATTCAGTTCCCAATTTGAATAGGTTCAATGCAATACATTTTTGCCAACACAAATCCAACGCTAAAAAAAACAAAAGAGCTATTTTAGCCAACGCTCAACCGATTTAAAAGAATGAAAAATGAAGCTCATGCAAGAATAAAAATCAACCAACTGCTCGAAGAAGCGGAATGGAGGTTTTTTGACAATGAGCAAGGTTCTGCGAATATCTTACTTGAAAATCACGTAAAAATCACCCAAACTGAAGTTGACGCTTAGGGAAACGATTTTGAAAAAGTCAAGTCTGGTTCTTTAGACTTTTTACTTGTTGACAGCAACAATAAACCAATTTGCGTTTTAGAAGCAAAGAAAGAAAGTCTTCATCCACTTGTTGCAAAAGAACAAGCTAGAAAATACGCAAAGACAGTTAGTGCACAATTCATAATTCTTTCAAACGGAATTGTACATTTCCTTTGGAACTTGGAAAAAGGAAATCCTAAACCAATTTATAAATTTCCTTCACCAAGCGAAATTGGTGCAATCAAGGAGCATCAAGATAAGGCTCTATATAATTTTGAAAAGCTAGGTTATAGGTATTTGAACTTAGAGCAATTAAAGGACCAACTACCTAATGAGAAAACAGGGAACGAACTTTTTGATGAGTTTTGGTATAAGTGGTATGAGGTTTGATATAATATGTGATTCTGTTTGTAAGTGGTAAGAGTGATTAATCTTTGAATTAGTATACGCAGTCTGCTTATGTTTATTTCTTGCAGGATATAGAATTTAATACTTTCCTTTGCCTACCCTATTGCCTACCCTATTGCCTACCTAGATAGGGGTTGGTGACAACCCTGTTTAACCATAACATCTACCCAAATACCTACCCTTAGACTATTTAATTAGGGTAGGCGCCTACCCGATGCCTACCCGTTGCTTATTTAAGTTTGGGTAGGGGTCTACCCTAGCTAATCATGTTTAACCATGGTATCTAACAGAACACAACTAACTTTTTTACCCTCCCTACCCTCCTTTTTTTAAATTCACTAAAGGAGGGTAGGGAGGGTACTTTTAGTTATATGATTTCTCTACATAATACACAGTTGAACCACCTGTCTTCTTTTTCAAGTAATTTTCTTGAACAAGTGCTTTACCCATGTTTACAGGTCTTAGGTTTAGTCTAGTGTAGTAGTTGCATATTAAATAGTTCACGATATCAGTAGAGGTCATATACTCGCCTCAATGTTAAGTATATGATTTTGTCCTTTTTTAGTTAGTATAGACAAATAAAGTAATGAGAAACATTTGCCAATAGGGGTGGACTTTGCCGCCTGGAGAGGGGACGTGATAAATGGACTAATAGGCTCTGAAATTTTATAGTAATATAATTGATTTGTTGATGTTTGGTATTACCAGTACTGAAAAAGATAATGTAGGTGTGTGGTTTGCTCTGCCAGTATTGGTTTTTATTAATTTTATAGATGATTAGTCTTGCAAATTTGTTGAGGCTATTTTTCTCAATAATTTTGGCAGCAACAACCATTATCAACTGCAAATAAAATATGCTCTATAAATTTATGTGGAAGTAACGAATATGTCTACCTCCAAACTAAACTGGACCAACTATTACCAGGTCCTTTGTTTTGTGTTTTGTGAATCTTTTAAATGGTAGTATTAATCCTTACCTAAAAACAATCGTTTTAAATTGGTTTAAAGCATGTGTCAAAATATATTGACTCTGTCTATAATGAAGTGGAAAATTCAACTCTAATGACTTTTTGAGAAAGAACTTAATTCTTTGATAGCAAGTTTCAATTTTTTTTAGATAATACAGTACGTATCATTTAAACAAAAATATCTAAATACATCACATAATCAGATTCAGGCATAATGCCATGGGGTTCTAACGAATTAAAATATAAACTATCACCTACATTTAATAAGTATTCAACATCACCAACTTTTATTTTTAAGGAACCTTCTAAAACATATAAAAACTCTTCGCCGTCATGGGTTAGTGAATGTCTTTTGACTTCACCCTTTACGGCGGTGAAAATAAAAGGCTGCATTTTTTTGTTTCTAACATTAGGTGCAAAGGGAAAAATCATGTACCCTTTTTTAGTTTGTGAGAGGTTACCCTGAACCTCTTTGGCTAATGTCATTTCGGAACTAATAGTAGCATTAGCCTCCATTAAATCACTTACTTTAACTCCTAAAGCTGAAGCAATTTTTACCAAAGCAGCAATTGAAGGCAAGGCTTTATTGTTTTCAATTTTTGAAATCATACTTTTAGAAAGTTCGCTTTGGTCTGCTAAATCTTGAACTGTTCTTTTCTGAGAAATTCTCAATTGTTTTATATGAAGACCTATTAAATTTTGTTTTTTGTTTTTAGATTCAATAGTGGGCATATCCAGTTATTCTTAGTGTTCGTTATAAGTTAATATAAAAACCTATTATTAGTGTAATTACAATGTCCTAATATAAGCTTCCTTACCTAATATTTTATTTTACCAATTTATTCCTCTTACAGAATTTGATTTAGGCTTTCAAAATTCCTATATCCCTAAGTTATTTAGACCATCATAGGTATTAAAACGAAATATATGAAACGCAAAGGTAATATAATGAAACCATATGTAATTAAATGAAACAAAAAATAATTTAATGAAACAATGTTGAATATAAATAATTTTTTGTACTATTGTCATTATCAATAGCTTTTTATTGTGAAATACGAACAATTAACATGTAAATATTGAGTAGTTGAAAATAATGCCTTACGTAATTCAATCGCTTAATTTTTACAACACAGTATTATTTATCAATAATGGAATTAATGGATACTATTATTTTAACGTAACGGATACAATGATTAGAAAATATACAAACCTAAAACCCAAATATATGGTAGAAGAAGTTGAGTTAGTTTAGTTTAAGTTTCGCTTGTTAGTGAAGAGAACGGGATATGCTTCACCATATCCCGTTTGATTCAAATGATTAATTAATTAACCATTAATACACTTTAAAAATATGAAAAATAATTCGATCACAAGGAAATACCGATTCCTTTATTTATTCAGGTTTAAGTTACGGCTAGCCTGCAATTTAATTTTACTAGTAGCGCTGCTTTATAATACAGCAGTTTTTGGTTATGGCAGGGAGCAAATTAGTGCCCAAGTATCAGATATTTCAGGAACGGTTACTGATCAAAACGGTACACCTCTTCCAGGTGCTAGCGTTGTAGTAAAAAATTCAAATAACGGTACAACTACTGACTTTGATGGCAACTATGTATTAAGAAATGTTGATGAAAATCAAACTATAATATTTAGTTACATAGGTTTTAAGGCTTTAGAAGTAAAGGTGAACAAAAAGTCCGTTATTGATGTTAGTTTAGAAGAAGATGCCCAATCATTAGATGAAGTTGTTGTGGTTGGTTATGGAACAATGCAAAAACGTGATGTTACTGGGTCAATTAGTTCTATATCGGATAATGACATAGAAAAAGCATCAATTTCAAGACCTGATGAAGCGCTAAAGGGAAAAGTTTCAGGTGTACAGGTTAGAAATAACTCGTATGCGCCTGGCGGGGGTATTTCGGTGCGTGTAAGAGGTACTGCTTCAATTTCGGCTGGTGGCGCACCATTATATGTCATAGATGGTATGCCAATTACCACGAACCTTTCTACAGGTCGCAGTGGTGACGCAGGCACCTATGGTGCACCACCTAACCCACTTAATTCAATAGATCCATCTGACATAGCATCCATACAAATTTTAAAAGATGCTTCAGCGGCGGCTATTTATGGCTCTCGGGCCGCTAATGGTGTGGTGTTGATAACTACGAAAAGAGGTAGAGTAAACCAGCAATCTATAAATGTTGAATATTCTTCTGGTATTGCAGAATTAAGTAACAAGCTTCCATTTTTAAATGCTACCCAATGGGCACAACAAGCAAACCAAAGAGCGGTATTATTAGGGCAACAAAATGTATATACAGATGAAGAAATAGCTGGTTTTGGCACTGGTACAGATTGGCAAGATGAAGTATATAGAACAGCTCAACTAAATACTTATAAACTATCATTTTCTGGTGGTGGGGAAAAAGTGAGATATCTTATTTCACAGAATATATCTGAACAAGAAGGTATAATAACTGGTTCTGATTTTAAAAGATATGGTACAACTATAAATATTGATTCGCAAATCAGTGACCGCTTAAAAGTTGGAGAAAGTATTTTATTTAGTATTTCAAATAATTCAGTTGTTCCTACGGATACAAAGGGTTATGAGGGAGTTTCCAATGTTATAGATGCCATTTATGAAGCTCCACCAACAATTCCAGCAAGAGATGATGCTGGTATTCCTACTTCATTAGCAGACTATGTATTAGGTGGTGGCAGAGAAAACCCATTGACAATGACCGATAAATACAAACAAGTAGAAAATACTGGACGTATTATAGGTAATGTATATGCAGATTATAGCATTTTAAATGGGTTGAATTTGAATTTAAAATTTGGGTTTGATATTAATGATTGGCGTTATCACGAATACTTTCCCATTGGTTCAGAAGCTTCTGGTGGAGCAAATGGTAAAGCTAGACAGGCAAGTATGAAGAATATTAATATTAGCCAAGCTAATATTTTAACTTATAATACTACTATAAATGAAAATCATAGAATAACACTTTTAGGTGGTTATACCTATCAAAGAAACTCAAATGAAAGAATTGATGCTTCTTCTTATGGTTTTCCAATGGATGACTTTCTCTATAATAATCTTGGTTTAGGAAGCAGCGTTCAAGCCCCAGGAAGTAGTAAATCTGAATGGGAACTGGTTTCTTATTTAGGTAGAGCTAACTATTCTTTTCTCGATAAATATTATTTGGCTGCCTCTATAAGAGCTGATGGTTCATCTAAATTTGGGGCTAATAATAAGTATGGTTATTTCCCTTCTGTTTCTGTAGGATGGTCATTGGCAGATGAAAAGTTCATTCAAAAAATGGATATTTTCAATCAGTTAAAACTAAGGGCCAGTTATGGTAAAACGGGTAATGAGGATATTGGTTCTTATAGATCACTATCCTTATTAGGAACATCATTTGGTAGAAGGTCCTCATATATTTATGGAAACTCAAACTATCCTATCGCTTATCCTAACAATATTGCCAACCCAGATTTAAGTTGGGAAAAAACCAGTGAATACAATGTGGGGTTAGATGTGGGCTTTTTTGAAGGTAGGCTGGGAATGGCTTTTGATTATTACCGAAAAGAAACGACAGACCTTCTACTTAGTGTGCCAATACCTTCTCAAACGGGTTTTGGTAGTGTACTAAAAAATACCGGATCTATGTTGAACAAAGGGTTAGAATTTGATATAAATAGTGTGAATTTCGATGGTGATTTTAGTTGGAAAACTAATTTTAATATAGCATTTAATAAGAATGAAATTTTATCCTTAGGCGGTGCACCTTTCATTAATGCCGGTTGGGTTGGTGGAGGTAATGTAACACCTCATGGTAAGCATACAGTTAGATTGACCCCTGGTCGTTCTGTTGGGGAATTCTATGGCTCAGTATATGAAGGAATATGGCAGTCACAAGAAGAAATAGATGCAATAGGTACTATGCCTTCAGCAAAACCAGGTGATATAAGATATAAAGATGTAAATGGTGATGGTACTTATGATACGGAAAACGATGACGTTTTTCTTGGAAATCCTAACCCAGATTATAGTTTTGGATTTACCAATGATTTTAAATACAAGAACCTAAGTTTACATATTTTCATGTATGGTGAGCAAGGAAATGATGTCCTTAACTTATCATCTCAACAAACTACTTGGGATGGCTTAGGGGTGTCTGCAAAAAGACTAGATGCATGGAGTGCCAGTAATCCTGACGGCGAATATAATTCAGCAGGAGCAACTAATCCGGTAAGGGTATTTTCAAAATTAATTGAAGATGGATCCTTTTTGCGAATCCAGAATGTGACTTTAGGATATGAACTACCTAAAATATTCGATGTGCTAAAAAGTGCTCATTTATCAATAGGTGTAGACAACTTGGCCGTATTTACTAAATATACGGGTTATGATCCAGAAGTAAATGCATTCGGCAATAGCAATTCTACACGCGGAATGGATCGTTTTGGGTATCCACCATCTAGAACATATAGATTTAACGTTGCACTTAAATTTTAAGAAAACAAAAATATACAATCATGATAAAATACTTTTTTAGGATGAAAAATATACGATTATCGCTATATGCGATTGCTATAACTTTAGGTATAAATAGCTGCTCAGACTTAGAAGAACAGATTTACAGTCAAGTTAATATTGATGAATTTTATAGTACGGAAGATCAAGCGCAATTGGCCTTAAATGGTGTTTATAGTCTTTTGCTTGGTGCCGATATCTATCGAGATGGAATATGGACAACTTTAAATGACGTTACCTCGTTTACACTAAAAGGTGGTGGGTCTGCGAATGGATCAGGGGATAGGTCAGGAGTAGATAACGAATGGAATACTTTTTCGTGGACGGCAGATGCACTTGAATTAAGCACCGAATGGAATGATAACTACAATGCTATAAACAGAGCCAATACACTTATTGACAAAGTTTTAATTTCATCAATTTCGGATGATGCAAAATCAAGATTAATAGGTGAGGCGAAATTTTTAAGGGCTTTTATTTATTTTAATCTTGTAAAATTATTTGGAGGGGTACCGTTATATACAACTACAACTTCGGATCTTAGTGAGGCAAATAAGCCCAGAAATTCGGTAGAGGAAGTTTACAGCCAAATAATTTTAGATTTAAAAGATGCGCAAAGTGATTTGAGTCCGTTCGATTCTGGTAACCATAATATCGGAAAAGCTTCATATGCGTCTGCGACAGCTCTATTGGCTAAAGTTTATGCCCAGCAACAAAATTGGACTGCAGCTGCTGAAGAGGCGAAAAAAGTAATAGATATGAGTGGTTTTTCATTATTAGCAGACTATGAAAATATACGTAATCCTGATTTTCATAATGGGTCTGAACAAATATTTTCTATACAAACCGGAGGGAATGGAAATCTTAATTCTCAAATTTATCAAACAAGGTTTATTTACTTAGCAGGGCCTCCTGCCCAAAACACACCTGATGGTAAGAATATATTGTTTCATTCTCTTAAGGATGTGGTAATTTTTCAAGTAGAAGAAAATTTTTTCAATGCAACTCCTGATACATATAGAAAGTGGTGGACCATGAGAAACAAAATGCCATACTATTATAATAACAGTGTTAGTTCGGATAATTTGGTTCAAGATACGGTTGATATGTATGCTCCTTTTTTGGTAAAGTACCATCGTATAGATTTCTCATCTGGAAATTTGCATGAAGGGGTGAATTTTCCAATTATTCGCTACGCTGATATGTTATTAACCTATGCAGAGGCAATTAATGAAAGCAATAATGGGCCAAATACAGCGGCTTATGATGCAATTAATGCTGTAAGAAGAAGAGCTAGAGCAGTAGGGACTTCTTTTGAACAGCCAGAAAGTACTTATCCAGATTTAACTGGGTTAAATCAAGCTGAATTTAGGGAGGCGTTATTATTAGAGTACAAACGAGAATTTGCCGGAGAAGGGCATTACCGGGACGATTTACTAAGGCATAATAAATTTATTAGTAGTGCTCAAGAAAATGGAGCTATGGCAGCAGAAGAAAAGCACAAACTTTTTCCTTTACCATCTATACAATTGGGTAGAAATTTAGAGTTGGTACAAAACCCAGGATACTAATAAAATAATAAAAGTTAAATAATCACACCAAATTATAAAATGACCAAACCAAGGAGAGCCCTTGAGAAAGTTAACAAATGAAATTATTCAAATGAAAAAAATAAATTTTAAGATTATATTCATTTTAGCACTTAATTTATTCTTTACCCTTTCAATATATAGCCAGCAAATATCAAAATCAACTTTAATAAATGTAGATTTTGAAAAAGAAAAAGGACCAATGAATCCTATATGGGCTTGGTGGGGTTATGATGAACCAAATTATACATATATGAAAGATGGTAAAAAACTACTATCTGAAATTGCTGATTTAAGTTCGGTGCCGGTTTATGTTCGTGCACATAGTTTAATGGTGACAGATGATGGGCCAAGAGCTGCACTAAAATGGGGTTCTACTAACATGTATACGGAAGATGATAAAGGAAATCCTATTTACGATTGGAAAATCATAGATAAAATATTTGATACTTATATTGAAAGAGGTATGAAGCCAATGGCACAAATAGGTTTTATGCCTAAGGCATTGTCCAGTAAACCAGAACCTTACAGGCATTTCTGGAAGCCAGGAGCAGATTATGATGATATTTTCACTGGTTGGGCATATCCTCCCAAAAATTATAAAAAATGGGCTGAATTAGTTTATCAGTGGGTGTTACATTCTGTTGAACGCTATGGGAAAGAGGAAGTTGAAAGTTGGTATTGGGAACTTTGGAACGAACCAAATATTGGGTATTGGAGAGGTACAACAAAACAGTATATAAAACTGTATGATTATACTGCCGATGCGGTTAAGCGGGCATTGCCTACGGCAAAAATAGGGGGACCTGAAGTTACAGGACCGGAATGGGATAAATCTGAAGATTTCTTTCGCACGTTTATGGATCACGTAATAAATGGAAAAAATTATGCTACAGGTGAAAAAGGTTCTCCTTTAGATTTTATTACGTTTCATGCAAAAGGAAGTCCAAAAGTTGTAGACGGACATGTGCAAATGGATATGGGGTCACAGCTTAGGGATTTAGATAGCGGGTTTAAAATAGTGGCATCTTATCCAACTTTAAAAGACCTACCTATTATAATTGGCGAATCTGACCCAGAGGGTTGTGCTGCTTGTTCAGAAGATGATTATCCACACAACGCTTACCGCAATGGTACAATGTATTCAAGTTATACAGCTGCATCTTTTGCTAGAAAGTATGAATTAGCAGACCATTATGGTGTTAATTTATTAGGAGCAGTTACCTGGGGATTTGAGTTTGAAGACAAACCTTGGTATGCTGGATTTAGGGATATGGCAACGAATGGAGTGGATAAACCTGTTTTAAATGTTTTTAGAATGTTTGGAATGATGAAAGGTAACAGGGTTGAAGTGTCTGGAGATTTGGCTTATGATTTCAAAAAAATTCGCGATGAGAGTGTTAGAGGTGCGAACTCGGATATTAATGCCCTAGCCGCTAAGGATAAAAATGGTGCAACTGTAATGATATGGAATTATCATGATGATAATATCGATGGCGATTCGGCAAAAATAAGTGTTAACCTGAAAGGATTACCAAATGGCGAAATTTTAATGAATCACTATAGAGTAGATAAGGAAAATAGCAATTCTTACGAGCTTTGGAAAAAAATGGGATCACCTCAAAACCCAACAGAAGAACAAATTAGTCAACTAGAAAAAGAAGGTCAATTAAAATTGATTACTTCTCCAAAATGGCTAAAAGTAAAAGATGGTACCATTAAACTACCAATTGATTTACCAAGGCAAGGTGTTTCACTGCTACAATTCACTTGGTAAGTCATTTTTCTTGTTCCCAAACCACAAAACATAAAAAATTAAAATGCTTAGAGCAGAGTTTCTTATCTGCTCTAAGAATTGTATTCGTTTCACTAAATCATATAGAAATAATATGAAAATTAAAAGTATAAAAACTAAACTGTACGAATGGAAAGGGCCTGTAAAAACTAGCGATACCATTTTTGCAACACCATTAAGTCCTCTACCGTTTCAAGAAGATTTACAAGCGCCATTTCGTTTTTTTAGTTGGTTAGTCGTTGAAATCGAAACAGATGAAGGATGTGTTGGAATAGGCAATGCAGGTCTTGCGCCAGATATTACAAAACAAATAATAGATGCCAAACTGTCAAAACTATTAATAGGTGAGAACCCTTTAAATACAGAGTATTTGTTTGAGAAAATGTATCGCTCTACAGTTGCTTATGGTAGAAAAGGAGTTGTAATGGCTGCAATAAGTGCATTGGATATTGCCTTATGGGATATAAAAGGTAAAGTTACCGAGCAGCCAATTTTTATGTTATTAGGTGGCAGAACCAAAAAGCATATAAATACATACTATAGTAGGCTATATACTCGAAATTTAGATAGTTTACAAAAAGAAGCGGCCTATTATAAAGCTCAAGGTTTTAAAGGGATGAAACTTAGATGTGGTTACCCCCTTACAGATGGTTTATCTGGTATGAGAAAAAATATTGAAATGGTAAAAGTAGTTCGTGATACAGTAGGCGATGATATCGATGTTATGGTAGAGGCTTATATGGGTTTTGATTATTCATACGCCAGTCGTTTTTTAAAGGCTTTGGAACCATTTAATCTGCGTTGGGTAGAAGAATTATTACTGCCAGATGAAATTCAGAATTTTGCTAAATTAAAAAGTAATACGGATATACCTCTTTCAGGAGGCGAGCACGAATATTCACGCTATGGATTTCATGATTTAATAATGGCAGATGCTTTAGATATTTTTCAATTTGATACTAATAGGGTAGGTGGTTTTACAGCTGCACAAAAAATATGCAACATGGCTCATAATCATGGTATAGACGTAATTCCACACGGCGGCCAAATGCATAATTTACATGTAGTAATGAGTTCATTTGCTTGCCCAATGGCTGAGTATTTTCCAAAAACAGAAATAGAAGTAGGTAATGAATTGTTTTGGTACATTTTTGATGGAGAGGCAATAGCAAAAAATGGAATGTTGCAATTGAATGATAATAAGTATGGGATGGGGCTTTCATTGAAAACAGAGGGGTTAGAACAATTTAAAATTACCGAATAAAAAAGGAATTGATGAAAAAAAGTATACTTGAACAGTTCAGTTTAAAAGGTCGAGTTGCCTTGATAATTGGAGGAAATAGAGGATTAGGATTGGCGATGGCAAAAGCACTTGCTGAAGCAGGTGCTAGTATATCAATAGCCGCACGAGATGAAAAAACTAATACTGTCTCTAAACTGGAAATAGAGTCACAATTTGGTGTGGATTGTATGAGCATAAAGTGTGATGTTACATCAGAAGAGAGCGTAAAAAATACAGTCGAGGCGACTATAAGTCATTTTGGTAGAATTGATATTCTTATAAATTCTGCAGGTATTAACCTCAGGGGTAGTATTGAAGATTTATCGGTTAGTGAATTCAATATGGTGCAACAGGTTAATGTAACAGGATCGTGGATTGCTAGTCGTGAAGTACTGCCAATAATGAAGAAAAATGGATATGGGCGAATTATAAATATAGGATCAATGTTATCAGTTACGGCGATTCCAGAAAGAACACCTTATGCAACTAGTAAAGGTGCAATACTTCAATTAACACGCTCATTGGCTATTGAAGTGGCTAAAGAGGGGGTAACGGTTAATGCATTACTTCCAGGACCTTTTGCTACAGAATTGAATCTTCCTCTTTTAAATGATCCGAAGAAATATGAGGCATTTATTTCTAAAATACCTATGGGAAGATGGGCTGAACCAGAAGAAATTGGAGGTTTAGCATTATATCTTTCTAGCCCAGCTTCTGGTTTTGTTACGGGATCAAGTTTCTCAATTGATGGGGGTTGGATAGCACAGTGATAAACAAATTCAAATAAAAATATGAATAATAAAATTCGATTGGTACAGCTGTGTCACCCTAACCTTGGAAGACGTGTTGCGCTGGTGACAGAACCCCAACTATTATTGCTCAATGAGTTTCGGTCTGTATATGAATTGGCATTAAGGGCTATTGAAACAAGAATGAATATATCTGCGATGGTAAATTCACTTATTTCTGATGAGAAAATAGATTATGATTCTGTTTATGAGTGTGAAAATGAATGGAAGTTACTTCCATCTTTTGATTATCCTGATAGCCCTTTTGGATGTATGGTTTCAGGTACAGGTTTGACCCATAAAAATAGTGCTTTAAATAGACAAATGATGCACCAGTCAGAGGGGAACAAACCAACGGACAGTATTCAAATGTATGAATGGGGAGTTAAAGGAGGATTTCCTAAAGAAGGTGAAATAGGGATTCAACCCGAATGGTTTTATAAAGGGAATGGAACTGTCTTAAAAGCCCATGGTCAATCACTTGACATTCCTTCTTATGCCGATGACGGTGGTGAAGAACCAGAATTAGCTGGAATATACATTGTTGATCGACAAGGTGTACCTTGGCGTATTGGACTTAGCACCGCAAATGAATTTTCTGATCACGTAATGGAGAAAAAAAATTATCTCTATTTAGCACCATCAAAACTAAGGGAGTGCGCAATAGGCCCAGAAATAATTATAGATGCCGATTTTGAAGAATATAAAGGAAAAGTAAGTGTCATTCGGAATGGAAAATTACTTTGGGGTTCTGATATAAAATCTGGTGAGAAAAACATGTCGCATAGTTTAGCAAATTTAGAATACCATCATTTTAAGTATGCTTCTCATAGAATACCATTGCAAGCACATGTTCATTTTTTTGGGGCTGATGCATTTAGTTTTGGAAATCAAATTGAACTGCAGAACGGCGACACTATGGAAGTTGAATGGAATGGTCTAGGTAGATCATTAAAAAACACTTTGAACAAAGTATTAGATGATGAGAAAATAATTGCAATAAAAATGATACAATAGTTATGGTTTTCCCGAAAATATTGAATAATAATTGAATTAGGAAGAACCTATTTTTTATAAGTAAAATAGCTTTTTTCTTCTTTTAATTAATGGTTTTAATAAGAACGCTACAAAGATTGATAGACAAATTTTTGATTATAAACAGCCAGTTGAAAAAAGAGTATATGATTTAATGTCTCGAATGACTTTGGTGGAGAAAACAACTCTTTTGAATTATAAATGACTTGAAATTGAGCGTTTTGATATAAAATCTGATAAATGATTTTACTTATACTCACCTAAAGGAAGAGTTGCTTTTTTTATTCGGACTTGGATTGAGGTATACAAGCTATAGGTATTCTAATTTAAAAATTATAAGTAATCATATTTCTGAGGGAGATTAAGTGAATGTGAGTGTTGTAGTTAAGAATATTGGTTATAGTGCCGGTGATGAAGGATTGCAGTTTTATGTACATAATGTTCTATCAAGTGTAACAAGATATATCAAAGAATCAAAAGGGTTTGAATGTATGTCTTTGAAACAAGGGGAAACCAAGACTGTAAGTTTTACTTTACCAGGAAGCAAGTTTATCTTTTATGACAAATCATAACATGGTTTTGTGGTTGAACAAGGAACTTTTGATTTGATAGTAGGACGCTCGACCGAGGACATTAGGTTGAAATCACAACTTGAGGCTGTGAAATAATAAAAAAAGAACGATAAGATTAAATAATTGAAAATGAATTTGACAGGAGATAATTTTATAGGTTTTAAAAAATGCGCTAATGGGGATAATACATTTCAGGCATTTTCGCCATCCGACAATGAATATCTACCCCTAAATTTTACAAGGGCCACGCAAGAGGAATTTGAAAAGGCTCTCCTTTTAGCTAAAAAGGCTTTTATAGTTTATAGAAAAATATCTTATGAGAGGCGTGCCCAATTTCTTGATTCCATTGCGAATGAAATAATGAATTTAGGTGATATTCTCTTAGAAAGATGTGTTCAAGAGTCTGGACTGACAATAGAAAGAATAACAGGTGAAAGAGGAAGAACATGCAACCAGCTTAGATTGTTCGCTCAATTACTTAGAGATGGTACATGGTTAGATGCAAGAATTGATAAGCCACAGCCAAATAGGCAACCAATACCTAAATCTGATATTAGAAGAATGTTAATTCCTATTGGCCCAGTAGCCGTATATGGAGCAAGCAATTTTCCTTTGGCATTTTCTACTGCCGGTGGCGATACTGCATCTGCACTAGCTTCTGGTTGTCCTGTTATTATAAAGGCACATTCTTCACATCCCGGAACAAATGCTTTAGTATCTAGTGCAATAATAAAAGCGGCAAAAGATACAGGTATGCCAGAAGGTGTGTTTTCATCACTTTACCTTTCACATAAAGATTCGGTCAAATTGGTAGAACATCCGATTATAAAAGCGGTTGGGTTTACAGGGTCGCAACAAGTTGGTATGACTCTTTTTAAAGCTGCAGTAAATAGGATGGATCCAATACCTGTGTTTGCTGAAATGAGTTCTATTAATCCCGTAATATTAATGGAAAATGCTTTAGAGAAACAAAAATCAACTATTGCAAAAGGTCTGGCTGCGTCAATTAATTTAGGTGTAGGTCAGTTTTGCACAAATCCTGGGTTGGTATTAATTGTTGATAATGAGTCTAGTATAGGTTTTCTAGAAGAATTTATTTTTGAATTTAAAAAATCTTTGCCAGGAACAATGTTGAATAAAAACATACATAATTCCTGTATTAATGGGGTTAAAACTCTCATTAAAAATCAAAACATAACCTTAATCGCGAAAGCTGAACAAATTGCTGATTTACAAAAAACTGAAGGTCAACCAGTGGTATTTAGTGTAAATGCTGCGGAGTTTTTATCAAATAAAGCTTTGTCCGAGGAAGTTTTTGGACCTGTGACCTTATTTGTTATTTGCAAAAATTCAACAGAGCGGCTGGAAGTATTAGATTCACTAGGAGGACAACTAACGGCTACAATACATGCAGTTCAGGAAGATGAAGATGAAGTAACACCAGTTATAAATATAATTACTCAAAAAGCCGGTCGTATAATTTATGGGGGATATCCTACAGGAGTAGAAGTTGGTCATTCTATGCAGCACGGGGGTCCATTTCCTGCAACCACAAATGCTAACTCAACTTCGGTAGGTTCGGCGGCAATTTTGCGTTTTGTAAGACCCGTCGCTTTTCAGGATTTTCCAGATGTTTTCTTGCCAGATGCATTGAAGAACGGAAACCCTTTAAATGTTATGAGATTGGTTGATGGTAATTTTACAAAAAACATGATAGAGTAGTTGTTTTTATAATTATTGAAGGGTTTAAAAAAGGATGAAAATAAAAAACGATTTTATTAGAATTTATTATTTGATTTTAATATGTACCACATCTATTTTGTTAAGTTGTGGTGATAAGAATTCAAAAAATAAAAATAAAAATGCTCCAAAGTTAAGGTTTAGGCTTGCTTTAGAACTCAAACCTGAAACCAAAATATGGGAAGTTTCTAATTTATTTCAAACGGAATTGGAAAAGGCTTCAGATAAGTTTGACATAAAAGAAGGAGAGATAAAAGTCGATTTTTATGATCAGGGCGCTATTGGTACTGAAAGACAACTACTAGAAGCTTGTAATTTTGGAGTAATTGAGATGGTTCAGGTAAATTCAGCTGTTGTTACTTCGATAGAGCCAGCTTTTGCAATATTAAATCTTCCTTATTTATTTAAAAATGAGGCTCATCATCAAAATGTGCTCAATGGAAATACGGGAAAGGAAATGCTAAATTTACTCGAACAGCATAGTTTAAAAGGTCTCGGGTTTTATAGCGCTGGTTTTCGAAGTATGTTTTACAAGTTCCCAAAGGAAAAACCGTGTATTCAGAAACCTGATGAACTAAACGGGTTAAAAATAAGGGTGATGGAAAGCCCTACTATGATTGCAACTATTAATGCGATGGGGGCAAGTGCTTCTCCTCTTCCCTTTTCAGAATTGTATCAAGGCATAAAGACAGGTGTGGTTGATGGGGCAGAAAATAGCGCAAAAGTTTTTACTTCATATCATTATGAAGAAGCTGGGTGCAACTGCTACACGCTTACAGAACATTCAACTGATCAACATGTACTGATTGCAAATGAGGACTGGTTAAATTCATTAGAACCAAAGTATAGAAAAAGAATTTTAGAAGTTTCCAAAGATATTATTGAACCTTTTAATATAATATGGAAAAAAACTACAGAAAAAGCGCTGATTCAAATAGAAAATGATGCGGTTAGAGTTAATGTGATTGCTGATAAATCAGATTTTGTAACAAGTGTCCAACCCGTTTACAATCATTTTTTTCAATTATACCCTAATGTTTCTAAATCCCTTTTTAACCAAATTAAAAACAGCGAATAATGACTGGAATAGTTGACAGAATATTAAATGTATTATTAGTTCTTGTATTAGGAGCTATGGCAGTCATTGTTGCTGGTAATGTATTTTTTCGTTTTATCCTAAACGCCTCTTTATACTGGGCAGATGAACTAGCTCAAATTCTTTTAGTTTGGCTAACTTTTTTAGGAGCGGCCCTTGCGGTTAAGGAAAAGTCTCATTATATGCTTAATTTTTTAATAGAAAAACTAAATGGAAACACTAAAAAATTTTGCTGGTTTTTTCAACAAGTTATGATTCTAACAGCCATTGCTATATTACTATATTATAGTACCATCGTATCTTTCAAAATACGGCTATGGGTTATGCCTGCAACCGAAATATCAAGATTTTTTGTGTATGCCGCTTGTCCTATAGGTTGTCTAATGATGTTATACTATTCAATACTAAATATTATAAGTTCATATAAAAAGAGTGAATTCGAAAAGGATTAAAATTAGCCACATATATATAATTTAAAAAATTCAAGTAAAAATAATTTAATATGGGTACGCTACTAATTATAACTTTTTTGATTTTACTGTTATTAGATGTTCCAGTTGCATTTAGTATGATTCTATCATCGTTGGTAGCGCTAGTCTATATTGGCGTTGATCCTATAATGGTTGGGTTGGAGACTACACGTTCTTTATCATCATTTTATTCCTTTCTAGCAGTTCCTTTTTTTATTTTGGCAGGAGAATTAATGAATTATGGTGGACTTTCCCAACGGCTAATTCGACTAGTAAAAGCTTTTATCGGTCATTATAGAGTGGGACTTCCGGCAGTTACTGCAGTATCTTCTCAGATGTTCGGTGCTGTTTCTGGTGCTTCGGCTGCTACCTGTGCCGCAGTGGGAGGCATAATGATTCCAGCACTAGAGAAAAACGGATATAATAGAGCATTTAGTACGGCGCTTGCAGCTTGCTCTGGAACGACAGGCGCATTGATTCCTCCTAGTATATTATTACTTATTTATGGTACTCTTGCAAATGTATCTATTGAAAAACTTTTTGTTGGTGGAATCGTCCCTGGAATTTTGGTAGGAATCAGTTTAATTATTATTAGTGCGTTCATGACTCGAAAAATGGACATTTTAAATGAAGAGAAAGCCGACTTTAGAGAAATAAAGGAGAGTATTATTGGAGCATTCTTTCCAATAGGATTGGTCATCTTAATTTTTGTTGGAATTATGGGAGGTATGTTTACAGCTACAGAGGCCTCGGCAGTCGCCGTCATATACTCTGCAATTGTCGGTTTTTTTGTATACGGAAAATTAAAATTAAAGGACCTACCTAAAATTTTGGTCTCCTCTGCAAAAACTACAGCGGCTTTAAGTTTCTTAATCGCATGTGCCAGTTTGTTTGCTTGGACATTAGCGATTGGTAAAGTACCTGAACAATTGACAGAAGGTTTAGTCGGATTCTGTAATGAAATTATAGTAACCTTTGGTTCTGACCTTTCTCCCGAAACCGCTAATAGTGTTCGAACATTATTGATTCTAATTGTCCTAAATGTTGTCCTGTTACTAATAGGAATGTTCATAGATGCGGGTCCAGGATTACTTATAGTAGTTCCAGTAGTTTTACCGATTAGTGAAGCCATTGGTATGAATACTGGTCTTGATGCCGTTCATTTTGGAATACTTGTGGTATCAAATATGATTATAGGATTAGTTACACCACCAGTTGGTTCTACTCTTTTTGTAGCAAGTGCTGTGGGTGGTGTGTCTATTGCAAAAATGACCCCTTACGTTTTAAAATTTCTTTTGGCTATGATTATAATTCAATTATTAATAACCTACTATCCTCCAATTACAACCTTTTTGCCTTCTCTAATGCCATAGTTGAAATGGAAGGTCAAATTATTTTATGGAATGAATATTTAAAAATGTAATCCTCCAATCACATAATTTCACAGACTTATATTACTAAGGAGGAATTTGAAATTACAGTTGTATTAAATGATAATTAAAACTTAGTAATTGGAGGATAGTAGGTTATTAATAATTATAATACTAGAATAGATTGGACGTTTAATAAAAAAAGAGAGAAGGCGGTTTTAACTGAAAGATTTTTCCATGAAGTATAGTGTAGAGCCTCCTGTTTTCTTTTTCATGAAATTCTCTCGAGAAAGTGCTTTACCCATGTTCACGGGTCTTAAATTAAGTCTAGTGTAGTTGTTGTTTATTAAGTAGTTTACGATATCAGTAGAAGTCATATATTCACCTGATTTATCCGTTTCTGGCTTTTTGAAAAATTTAATTAACATTTCATGTTCAGGAGTTAAATCTTGGAACTTTTTATTTCGGAGTTCATTACGTAAAATATCATCTGAGGTTATAGTTTCGTCAAATGTTTTGTCTTGGGATAAAGCATATGCCTGACTCCATAAATTATCCATATTGAATTCTTTACTGTAGGCATAGTTAATTGATTCAACAACAAAGCATAGCCATCTTACACTACCTGTTTCATCTTGTAAAAAGGTAGATTTATTTGTAGATCCAATAAATGACGCAACTCTTTGTAATACAGAATTTTTTCTATCGTATGGTAAGCGTTCATTTATTTTATCTTTTGAAAGTTGAGATTTTAATTGATTGATTTCTTTGCGGGCAAGTGCTGCTAATTCATCAAGGTTAATTAGAAAGTTCTTGCATAAAAGCAGTCTAGAGTCTTTATCGGATCTTCCCATGTCCTCGGCTATATAATTTTTTAAAGCTTCGGGGCATAGGTTTCTACACCATGTGGATTTTCCCATGTTTTGACCCTTGCCATCGTCTGTAAGAATGAACGCTTGTTTATTAAAATATCCATCAATCGTGGCGCATTTTACCGCTCTTACGCACCACTTCTTAAAGTGATATATAAATTGTTCTTGATCTTCTCCAGAAGCTAATTTTATATAATTTGCATACTGCGCTATATAGTCAACTTCACCGGTCCATGGGATAAGAGAATTAAAGTATGATTTTAACGGATTGAAATTTGGTATAAACTCACTTTTTAAAATTGAAATAAGATTGCTCATAGATACGGGAATATTTGCTTTTCTCAATTCTAGGTATAAGCTATCTTCGTTGCAAACTGTAAAAGCTGTTTTCCCTTTTTTTGATACTTCTATATCTAATGATATTGTATTTCTACGTAAATCATAATTCTCGTTTAAATAGTCTTCTACTTGATGAAAGATTGTTGTACCTGAAGGATCTTTGTTTTCTTTTTTTGAGATAGTTCTATATGCCATATAAAAAAGTGTTTATTTGTTTATTAATACCAGACTCAACCTCTTGTGAAGTCCAACTTTTTCCATTGAAGATTTTTTTGTTTTCTTCATGCTTTAATAATTCATCTAGCTTGGTTATAGTAAGTTCCTTTGATGCCGGACATTGACTCAAAGGATTATTGCTCAACCCGTATCTTGCTAATTCTATAAGTTTATATTGGAGCCGAGAATTCATTTGAGAAGTAAAATCTTCCATTAAATAGTTCAATGGAGTATTTAGTAAGTTTTTTATTTTAATATTTATCAATTTGTTGTCAAGGTTGATGTCGTATTTGTCCGTAAAATTTTTTAAGGTAGCAACATAGAGTTTTGAGAAATGTGGATGAATATCTGGCTTCTTAGCTTGAATGTTATTAATGTACTTGACAACTGTATTTAAAGCATTTATGTCAATGTTGTTTACCATTATTTTATCAAATTTTTCAAACCTCCAGATTAATCTTTTTATAGCGTTATCTATACTCATAGTGATTAATTTTTTGAATGAATATTTTGAAAAAGCATTTCGTTCAGATTTATGTCTGACATGAATTTGCCCAGGTGGTATTTAATATGTGAAGACTGGCTAGAGCGCAAGTCAGGGTTTTCATAGAACCCAATTTTTGGATATATTTGTTTTGAATATTTCATGGAGGAATATTTAAAGATTAGGAGGGATAGCGCCAACTATCCCTTTTATTAATTTTCTAAAATTTCTTGTATATCTTTTGTGGAGAATCGTACTCTAGTACCTATTCTTTTTGGTTTTAGGATATCTTTTTTGCACCATTCGTGTATAGTTACCAATGAGACTCCTAATAATTTCGCTACCTCCTTTCTTGTCAAATATGTTGGAGATTTTTTTGATTCAAGATTTTTCTGAAATTGGTTTAGCTTTTCTTATACCCCTAGGAGAATTTCATTTTTAAATTCTTCTGGGCTGATGCTGTGAAGTTGTACTACGTTAGATTTCATTGCATTGTATTTAAGATTACGATGCAAGTTTAGTATAGTTAAGTTAATTTAGAGTGATTGGAGTGACTACAAGTATGACTACATATTTGAAAAGGATTGAATAATTTCATCAATTTCCTTTAGACTTTTTCTTCTAATATCACTTAGTGAATTAATATCTAAAAGTTCTACACGTTTAGTTTCGATGGTTTTGTAATGTCGAGAAGTTATTTTGCCAATTAGTTTGTTTTTTGCTGATTCATTAAAACCTGCTTTCGTCATTTTTTTTATGAGCCCAGTTTTTTCAAAAAAATATGTAGCAAGTAGAGCATTGTATCCAATATTATTCCCTTGTACTTCCTCTTCTTCTATTTCTTCTGGATTCATTAAATCTTCTATAAGGAATAAACAGTATTTTGCTTTATGAAATTTGTAATATTCGGATGCATAATTCTTCATTTCTGGATATTTGCTGATATTGAATAAGGAATGAGAACAAACATAACCAAGAAGGTAATCAGATAAGTATTTTTCAAATCTTTCACTAAAGGAAATAGCAGAATTAGTTTCCAACTTTAAAGGTGTCATATCTTTCGACCATTTATAATATTCTACCCTGAATTCAGTTATTTTAAACGGATCATTCTCTTTAATTACTGAGTTGAGATATTCAATCTTACTTTTAACGTCAAATAAAATGTCTAAATTGAAATCAATCTCACCCGACATATCACTGAATCCAATTTGTGTATCAAAAGTTTCTAGCAATTCAGCTCCTAACCAAGGATTTAAGGATATAGAGTGATTTCCGTATTTATAAAAAGTGTTTAAGCTGAATGGTTGGTCATCTAATGATGTTAAATCCCAGTTAGAATAATTTCTACATTTAATATCATTTTTACTCCATCCTTCACCTGATTCCATTGAATGGAAAACCCCTTTTTCTAAACAGTGTTTTACTTTATCGCTAGTAGAGGTTAGTGATAAAAAATATTCTCGATTTAAAACTCCATCAAAGAGACGACCTTCATTCATATCTTTTAAAATTTGTTTAGCGTAAGCAATTAGTTGAAAAATTTATGTTTAGCGGTTTTTCTCAAGGCATCCAATTGACTAATTTGAATGTATCGATAAAAGGTTTTTTCTGAAGTATGTCCAGAAATGGCCATAATATCGTAAGTGGCCATTCCTGCTTTATAGGCATTAGTACAAAACGATCTTCGTGCTGTGTGATTTGTTATTAAATCAAACTTATCTTTCTCCTCTATAGTTTTCTTACCGCCTTTAGTTTTTTCAATTCTTACTTTTTCATTTATTTTGGCATCTTCTCCAATTTCTTTTAATAGCATATTTATATTTTGCTCCGGCATTTTTGGTGGTGGATTACCGTCTCTTTTGTTCAGTATTTTTTGAACTATTGAGTTAATTGGTATTACCACTGTTTTGCCTGTTTTTTTTGTTTTTATTTCGATGTATTTAATGTCGCCATCTTGCATTATGTTTTCTTTGGTCAACCTGGTAAAGTCACTAACTCTTAATCCTGTGTATGCAGCTATAATAAAGAGATCTCTAGCATTATCCCTTCTACCTTTTAATTCGAGTTCGCAAATTGCTTGTAATTCGCTTTCGTTAAGATAAATGCTATCGACATTTTCTGAAATCTTGGTAAATGCTTTTGACTTAAATATTACATTATTGTGAAACTTTTGTTCCCAAGCATAATTCATTATTGTCTTGAGCATTTTTATGTGATTTGATATATAATTGTTAGAAAAGTTTCTGCCTTCCAAATAACTTATAAAGTTATAGTAAAAATCCATGGTGATTTTATCGTAGGTAATTGGGTATTCTCTTTTATTGAATTCTTCTAAAACTTTAAAAGCGGATTTATATGATTTAATGGTGCCTGGTGATAATGGTTTCTTTGTTGATGGTATTGGGTATTTTTCATAATGTTCGTAATACCATTTATAACACTCTAATAAAGTCTTATATGTGCTTGATTTGATTTTGCTAATTTTTTTTCCTAGAAAAATATCTAACTCGTGTCTTAGAACGTCATTTGTAATTTCCCCCTGAGATAATATTAGTTCTTCGTACCGGTTTTCAAAGAATGTATAGATGTCTCTGAGTTTTTCATTTGTCTTAGACGAATTTGGTTCCTCTAAAACGTTTTTGACTTGCTGTTTGTCATGATTCCAGTTCTTGATATTTTTAACTGCATAACCTGTAGAGTATCTTAATTCCTTTTTTCTGCCGTAGCTAAAAATTAGATATATAGAACTGCCTTGCGTCTTACCTTTTCTGATTTTAAAAGAAATTGTTGCCATAATATTATTGTACGTTCAAATGTACGTACATATACTTTATTTAACCTCATTTTGCTTTATTTAACTTGATATTGTAGTCTTGTTCTATTTAGTAAATTGTAATGTTTATAGGGTGTTTTTATATATTTGGTTAAGTTGAGTATAGAAATCATTAAACCTTGTGGGCCAACTAAGAAATGTTTAAACCCGTTATCCTAACATAATTAGGTTAACGGGTTTTTCTTTGATTATAGATCGTTTTAGTTAGGGGAAAATCAACTCGCTCGTTTAAATATGTAAGTATTTTTGTACATTTAAACTGATAACGTTACAAATTCATCGGAAAAGAAACTATTTCAATAACCGTATTTGTTACATTAGTACCCTAAATTACTTGACCTTATGAACCTTTCCCCAAAAGTTTTGAAAATTATAATTGTGGTTATTATTGCCGGTTTTGGTATTGGCATTTACCTTCAAGATTTAAAGCATGAAGAAAGTACTACGCATGCTTGGAAAGCCAATAGATACAATTTGGATCGGTTTAATAAAATCATGGAGTATAATAACAAAATGAACGCTACTAATTGGAAAGTGTTTAGGGACAGTATTGATCAGCAGTTAGATACCTTAATGATTTTACGATTTAGAAAAGAGCTGGATAGTTTGGGAGAGGTGGAACTGCAAGCGCTTAATGAAAGGCAAGAAGTACAGGCATCTTACCAACCCGAATAAAACTTTACGTGTTATTGTTCCAGTGATTTTTCTGAAGAATTATTATTCGGTTCATTGATATTTCCAGTAATTGTTACTTTAGTTTCTTTTTCATATGTATTTTGATTTTTGCGAATTGCATCCTCAGTAAGGTTGCGATCCACTATTTCCTCATCTATTTCATCTAATAACGTGCCTATTTTTCTTTTATCCTTAATCATTGCCCAAGTCATAATTAAACTTGTTGCTATGATTACAAAAAGCAGAATGCCAGATTCAAAACCATCTACTTGTGCTTCTACCGGAATGGCGTAAAATAACAAAACTGTTATCAATCCTCTAGGTGCAATGAATAATTGGGGTAAGATGTCCTTCCCTGAAAAAATGTACAATAATATAAATCGGATAACATAAATAGAGGCAATAATTAATAAGCTTACAAAAACAACGTTTAAGCTAAGTAGGGAAGATAGTACAATGGTAATTCCGAAAATTACAAAGAAGAAGGTGCGTATTACGAAAGCGGTTTCTAAAGTTATGATATGTAACTCATGATAAATCTGTTTCATTCGTTTAGATTCTAAAAAAACCTTAGTCTTTCCCGGGAAAAATAGATCTACATTTTTTACGATTAGTCCAAATACCAATATAATGATAAGGGATGACAAGTGCATTTTCTTGCCTATGGCGTATAAGAGGAGTAAAACGGCAATTAACAAGAACAATTTGGCCTGGCTTTTAATTCTTTGAAAAATAAGTATAATGGCATAGCTTGCTACTAAGGCTATTACGATAGTGAGGAGTAAATTCCATGCAAATCCAACAGCTCCATTGTCTTCTGTTGGGTTTAGTTGGCCTGTTAGAAAATAAAACATCATTATTCCAATGATATCGGAAAAGGTGCTTTCATAAATGTGGAATTCTTTCTTTTTTTGCTGAAGTCCGCCTACACTGGGTATTATAATTGCACTTGAAAGAATAGATAATGGTGTTGCATATAACCAAGCGCTTTGGATGGTCATACCAGGAATAAACCGATTAAGAATCAAAGCAGCTATAAATGCTGATGCTAAAAGCCCTAATAAGGCAACGGCCATTGATTTAACTATAGGCCAAAATTTTTCTTTTTTAAGTTCAAGTTCCAGAGCGGCTTCCAAAACGATCATAATTAAGCCAATGGTTCCTAGAATTTCTAAAGAGCCTAAAAAATCAGGAATTTCAGGAATAAGATTTTCAAGAATTATTTTGATCAGTATACCAAGGACAATGAGCATTAGTACTGCTGGAATATTCGTTTTCTTTGAGATTCCGTTGAAAAAGAATGATATGACTACAATTAAGGATGCTCCAATAATTAGGTTGTACGAGGATAAAATTTCCATCTAATAATATTTTGGTTGGCGTTTTGTTAAAAATAAAGTATTTATTAAAATGTCATATTTTAAAGAGGATTAAATATTGATTTATTCTTTTTGAAATGAATAAATTAGGTTTAGTTGTTGTATTGTAGGGAATTAATTTTATTGTATATTTGCAGTGCTGAAAGGATATAAAGGTATTCATGAGGGGACATTAGTCCCCTCTTTTATTACTTATTATTTATGCTAAAGGAAAAAGTTAAAGAATTATTGGAGCAAGGTCTTAAAGAAGACCCGTCATTGTTTTTGATTGATTTTACAATGGGGGCCGATAATAGTATACATGTAGTTATTGACGGAGATCATGGGGTTACGGTAAGTGATTGTATAAAAATTAGTCGTGCCATTGAGCACAATCTGGATCGTGATGAACATGATTTTTCCTTAGAGGTGGCATCGGCAGGAGCGGCTTCGCCTTTGGTTATGCCGCGTCAATATTTAAAAAATATTGGAAGAAAACTTGAAGTAAGAACTAATGATGATAAATTTGAAGGTAATTTAACCGCCGTAAATGATAATTCTATAGTTTTAGAATGGAAGGCAAGAGAGCCTAAGCCGGTAGGAAAAGGTAAAGTTACCGTTCAGAAAAAAGAAGAAGTGAATTTTTCAGATATTATTAAAGCAAAAGTTGTATTAAAATTTTAATTGTAATTACCAATGGAAAATATTGCGTTAATTGAATCTTTCTCAGAGTTTAAGGACGATAAGTTCATAGACAGGGTAACATTGATGGCCATTTTGGAAGATGTTTTTAGAAATGCGCTAAAAAAGAAATTTGGTTCAGATGATAACTTTGATATCATTATTAACCCAGATAAAGGAGATTTGGAGATTTGGCGTAACCGTGTTGTGGTAAATGATGGTGAAGTTGAGGAGCCCAATGAGGAAATTTCATTGTCAGAAGCGCGTAAGATAGAGCCGGATTTTGAAGTTGGTGAAGATGTATCGGAAGAGGTTAAGTTAATTGATTTGGGAAGAAGGGCTATTTTGGCCTTAAGGCAAAACCTTATTTCTAAAATACACGAGCATGACAATACTACCATTTATAAACACTTTAAGGATCTAGAAGGGGAAATTTATACGGCAGAAGTGCATCATATTAGACATAAGGCTATAATTTTGTTAGACGATGAAGGTAATGAAATCGTTCTTCCAAAAGATAGGCAGATACCATCTGACTTTTTCCGCAAAGGAGATAATGTTAGGGGTATAATTGAAAGTGTGGAGCTTAAAGGTGCAAAACCTACAATAATCATGTCTAGGAGCTCTCCTAAATTCTTGGAACAATTGTTCTTCCAAGAAATCCCAGAGGTTTTTGATGGCTTGATTACGGTTAAGAAAGCGGTTAGAATCCCTGGGGAAAAAGCAAAAGTGGCCGTAGATTCTTATGATGATCGTATTGATCCTGTTGGTGCCTGTGTAGGTATGAAGGGTTCAAGAATACACGGTATTGTGCGTGAATTAGGGAATGAAAATATAGACGTCATCAATTGGACGGCAAACCCACAATTGTTGGTTACAAGGGCTTTGAGTCCGGCAAGGGTGTCATCGGTAAAATTGAACGAGGAAAAAAAGACCGCTCAGGTATACTTAAAACCAGAAGAGGTCTCTAAGGCCATTGGTAGAGGAGGACATAATATTAGATTGGCAGGTCAGTTGACCGGTTATGAGATAGATGTTTTCCGTGAAGGGGTAGAGGAAGATGTAGAATTGACCGAGTTTTCAGATGAAATTGATGCTTGGATCATTGAGGAGTTCAAGAAGATTGGAATGGATACCGCACGTAGTGTTTTAGAACAGGACATTAGTGATTTGGTAAAGCGTACTGATCTTGAGGAAGAAACAATTATAGAAGTTGTGCGCATCCTAAAAGAAGAATTAGAAGATTAGCTATATATTAGCACTTAAATAAAAGAACGGGAATCAGTATTTATGGCAGACAATGCGAAAATAAGGCTTAATAAAGTTCTTCGTGAACTTAATATTTCCTTGGACAGGGCAGTGGACTTTCTAAACGGGAAAGGACATGATGTGGAAGCTAGGCCTACCACTAAAATTTCTGATGATGTTTATCAAGTTTTGCTTGACGAGTTTCAGACGGACAAGAGTAAAAAAGTTGCATCTAAGGAAGTTGGAGAGGAAAAGCGGAAAGAGAAAGAGGCAATTCGAGTTCAACTGGAAAAAGAACAGGAAGATCGTCGCTTGGCCCGTGAGCGAAGAAATTCTGAGGCTGAAGACAAAACTTTGGTTGGTAAGGTAGAGTTGACCGGCCCAAAAATGGTTGGAAAAATTGACCTTAATCCAAAGAAAAAGACAGAGGAAGAACCTGTAAAGGAAACTCCTAAGTCTGAAGTAAAAGTTGCTCCCAAGGTTGAAGAAAAAGCCGAACCAAAGGCAGAGGTGGAAGAGACTAGAAAAGTTGTTCTTAGAGGACCTAAAATAGTGTCTCAGCCTGTGCAAAAAACAGAGGATAAGAAAGAAGCGGCTAAAGAGGAAGCTCCAAAAGCTGAAAAACCTAAAAAGGAAGAGCCTAAGAAAGAAGAAGCGAAAGCTGATGAAACTGAGTCTACTCCAGAGGATGAAACGCCAAAAACAATAGAGACTCAATATCAAAAATTATCGGGTCCTAAAATTGCTGGTGAAAAAATAGATCTTAGTAAGTTTGAGAAGCCTAAGAAGAAGAAAGAAGATAAAAAGGCTACGGATAAGTCAAGTACTGATCGTAAGAAAAGGAGAAGAAGAATAGTTACTAAAAACACTTCGGGTCCTGGTCAAAATAGAAATAGTGGTTCTGGTGACAGAAATAAAGGTAGAGGTAGATTTACTCCAACGCCTAAGGTAGAGCCTACAGAAGAAGACGTTCAAAAGCAAGTAAGGGAAACCTTGGAAAAACTTCAAGGTAAATCCAAGAAGGGTAAAGGTGCCAAATACAGAAGAAGTAAAAGAGACCAGCACCGTGAGCAAACGGAAAAGGATCTTGAACAACAAGAACTAGAAAACAAGGTACTTAAAGTTACCGAGTTTGTTACTGCAACTGAGGTTGCCACCATGATGGGCGTTTCCACAACAGAAATTATTTCTGCGTGTATGTCTTTAGGTATCATGGTAACCATGAACCAGCGTTTAGACGCGGAAACATTGTCTATCGTAGCTGAGGAATTTGGATATGAGGTAGATTTTGTTACTGCAGATATTGAAGAAAGTATTGTAGAGGAGCCAGATGCTCCTGAAGATTTAAAAGCTAGAGCTCCTATTGTGACGGTAATGGGTCACGTGGATCACGGTAAGACCTCTTTGTTGGATTATATCCGTAAAGAAAATGTTATTGCCGGTGAAAGTGGTGGTATTACCCAGCATATTGGTGCATACGGTGTTACCTTGGAAAACGGAGAGCGCATAGCGTTCTTGGATACACCGGGTCACGAGGCCTTTACGGCCATGCGTGCTAGAGGTGCTCAAGTTACGGATATAGCTATTATTGTAATTGCTGCCGATGACGATATCATGCCACAAACAAAGGAAGCAATCAGTCACGCGCAAGCAGCTGGTGTTCCTATAGTTTTCGCTATTAATAAGATTGATAGGCCAACTGCAAATCCAGATAAGATTAAGGAAGGCTTGGCGCAAATGAATTTACTGGTAGAAGACTGGGGCGGTAAAATACAATCCCATGATATTTCTGCTAAAACGGGTCTTGGTGTTAAGGAATTATTAGAAAAAGTATTGCTTGAGGCCGAAATATTGGAGCTTAAGGCAAACCCTGATAAATTGGCTAGTGGTACGGTCGTAGAGGCTTACTTGGACAAAGGTAAGGGCTATGTGTCAACCGTATTGGTGCAAGCGGGTACCCTTAAAATAGGGGACTACGTTTTGGCCGGAACAACCAGTGGTAAAATTAAGGCAATGCAAGATGAGCGCGGTAATGCGGTCAAAGAAGTTGGCCCTTCCAGGCCAATCTCTATTCTTGGTCTTGATGGTGCCTCGCAGGCAGGTGACAAGTTCTATGTGTTAGAGGATGAGCGTGAAGCAAAACAAATTGCCTCTCGTAGATCACAATTGCAACGAGAGCAATCTGTTAGAACACAACGTCATATAACCTTAGATGAGATTGGTAGAAGAATTGCATTAGGTGAATTCAAGGAACTTAATATTATTCTTAAGGGTGATGTGGATGGTTCCGTGGAAGCACTTACGGATTCATTCCAAAAATTGTCTACAGATGAAATTCAAGTAAATATTATTCATAAAGCTGTAGGTCCAATTACAGAATCGGATGTATTGTTGGCATCGGCTTCAGATGCGGTTATCATTGGGTTTAATGTAAGACCAATGGGTAATGCCAAGGCCATTGCAGAGAAAGAGGAAATAGATATCCGTATGTATTCCATTATTTATGCAGCCATCAATGACCTTAAGGATGCAATGGAGGGTATGTTATCTCCAGAGATGAAAGAGGAGATTACTGGTACTGCAGAAATTAGGGAAACGTTCAAAATTTCTAAGATTGGAACCATTGCCGGATGTATGGTTACAAGTGGAAAGATTTTCAGAAACTCCAACATTCGTTTAATACGTGACGGAGTTGTAATTTACACGGGTACTTTAGCTTCATTGAAGAGGTTCAAGGACGATGTAAGAGAGGTTTCTAAAGGATATGATTGTGGACTTCAGATCAAGAACTATAATGATATTGTAGTTGGGGATATCGTTGAAGCATTCCAAGAAGTGGCAGTTAAAAAGAAATTGAAATAATGTTATGTTGATATTGCACTTTAGTGTAAAATAGATATAAAAAAAATCGACCTATTTGGTCGATTTTTTTGGTTTTAATAACATGGCATCGGGATACTTCCTTCGTACTTCATTGAACTTACGTTCCGCATCCAATTTAGAAGTAAAGCGACCTACGCGCACTCTATAAGTTGGAGAGTCAAAATCTATTTTGGAAACTAGTTCAGGGAAATCCTCCTCAACATTTGCCTTGATTTTTTGAGCTTTGGCATAATCCCCAAAACCAACTTGTATACGGTAGTATTCATTGTTGCTCAAAGATGATTTGTAAATTTCCAATAATTGGTCAATTTTTTCATCTTGTTGAATGTTTGCTTGGGCGCCTTGTGAAAAGCTAAATTGCGTTAAACATGTTAAAAGTACTATGGTACAAAGAGTTTTCATAACCTATTAAATCTTTTTATTTTGAATACACACAAAAGTAATTTATTAAGGATCAAACAAATAAATCACCAGTTATTTAGAATATTTCTAAATTGTAAATTATAAATACATTAACATTTTGCAAATAAAGTCTATGTCGTATTTTTGTCTCCGATTTAGGCATTTGGTGGAGAATAATTAGGTTCATCTATGACCAAAATCATGCCAAGATTCCGATAGAAATATTCGATATATGAAAAAGGTTCCATACCGAAATCAGTTTTCTAAAATTTTAGGACTTACCCTAATAGCTTTTTTGTTTTACACGGTTCCAGTGGGTGCGCAGGATGATGCCGCTGGTGAAGTAGCTTCGGCAGATGCTGGCGATGCGAAAAAAGGTAAAGCGTTGTTCAATCAAAATTGTGCTGCCTGCCACGCATTAAACCGTAAAATGACGGGTCCTGCTTTGGCCAATGTCGAGGCGAGATTAAGTGAAGAGGAGGGTCTGGATAGAGAATGGTTGTATTCTTGGATTAAAAATAGTCCAGGAATGATTAAGTCAGGTGATCCTTATGCCAATAAGGTGTATGCGGAGTATAACCAAGCGGCCATGACTGCTTTTCCTACATTGACCAATGAGGATATTGATAATATTTTGGCGTATACGGCTGCGCCTCCACCGGCTGCACCTGCGGCTGCGGCTGGAGCAAATGAAGCGGGTTCTGGCGGTGCTTCTGGTCAAGGTAGCGGGGTGTCAAATGAAATAATATTAGGTGCTCTTGTTCTGGTCTTTGGTTTATTGGTGGTGATGTTGTTGCTGGTGAACAAAACATTGCAGCGAATTGCCCAGGCCAATGGGGTTGTAGTAGAAAAGGAAAAGGCGCAAAAGGGATTGCCTTTGTGGAAGGCTTTTGCGAAAAACCAATTTTTGGTATTGGTCACTGCAATATTGTTGTTGTTGGGTAGTGCTTATTTTGCCTATGGATGGATGATGCAGGTGGGTGTTGATCAAGGTTATGCGCCAATACAGCCCATACATTATTCGCATAAAATACATGCAGGAGATAATAAGATTGAATGTAAATATTGTCACTCTTCTGCGAGAGTATCCAAGCATTCAGGTATACCTTCTTTAAATGTTTGTATGAACTGTCATAAGTCCATTTATGAGTATACCGGTAACCCTGAAGGTCCATCGCAAGAAGATTTGGAAAATGGGTATACGAACGAATTTTATACTGGAGAAATCAAAAAGCTTTATAAGGCTGTAGGTTGGGATGAAACCAATCAAAAATATACTGGTGAAAGTCAGCCTGTAGAATGGGTAAGAATACACAATTTACCTGATTTCGCTTACTTTAACCACTCCCAGCATGTATCTGTGGCCGGTGTAGAATGTCAAACTTGTCACGGTCCAGTAGAGGAAATGGAAATCATGTATCAATATTCTCCGTTGACAATGGGTTGGTGTATTGATTGTCATAGGGAAACCAATGTCAAGGTGGAGGGTAATGAGTACTATGAAAAAATTCATGCAGAACTTTCTAAGAAATATGGTGTCGATAATTTAACGGCTGCGCAATTGGGTGGTCTGGAATGTGGAAAGTGTCACTATTAATAATAATTTAAAGAAGCTAATTACAGATAATACGTATGGCATCAAACAAAAAATATTGGAAAAACGAAGCGGAGTTAAATCCAGATGATTCCATTGTTGAGGCGCTTAAGCAGAACGAGTTTGTAGAGCAGATTCCGGTAGATGATTTCTTGGGGGATAAGGAAACTTTATCTTCTACGAATACCAACCGTAGGGATTTTTTGAAATATGTCGGTTTTAGTACAGCGGCAGCTTCATTGGCTGCGTGTGAGGGTCCGGTTAAGAAATCTATTCCTTACGTTGTGCTTCCTGAGAACATTGTTCCTGGTGTTGCAAACTATTATGCAACTACCGTTGCTAACGGTTTTGACTTTGCGAGTATTTTGATTAAAACCCGTGAAGGTAGACCTATCAAGGTAGAGAATAATACCTTGGCTAAAGTAGGTGGTGCTGCAAATGCAAGAATACAGGCTTCTGTACTTTCTTTATATGATAGCACAAGATTGCAGGGGCCAATGGCCAATGGTGAAGCTGTAGAGTGGAATGTGCTTACGGCGACCATGAAATCTAAATTAGGTGCTTTAAGTGGTTCTTCCAAAAAGATTGCGTTGTTAACGCAGACCTATGCTAGTCCTTCTACCGATCGCCTAATAGCCGAACTAAAGGCTACTAATGAAAATATTGAGCATGTTACTTACGATGCAATTTCGGAGGATGCTGCATTAACGGCTTTTGAAGCAAGATATGGAGAGCGTGCATTAGCTGATTACGATTTTGAAAAAGCTGATTTAATTGTCTCTTTTGGTGCTGATTTTATTGCAGATTGGCAAGGTGGAGGATATGATGCCGGATATTCAAGAGGGCGTGTTCCCAAAGAGGGCAAAATGTCGCGTCACGTACAATTAGAGGCTAATATGTCCTTGACTGGTGCCAATGCAGATAAGCGTATTCCGTTGAAGCCAAGTGCGCAAAAAGTAGTGCTTGCCAAATTATATGGTAAGTTAAACGGTACTAATGTTGGTGGCAACACTTCTGAATATGACGCTACTGTTGATGCGTTGGCAGCGGAATTGAAAAAAGCTGGGTCTAATGCCGTAGTGGTAACTGGTTTAGATGATGTCAATGCCCAAACTGTGGTTTTGGCCATTAATGAAATGCTAAGTAGTAAAGCTTTTGATGCTACTGCACCCAAGTATATAAGAAAAGGTAGTGTAAAGGCATTGACTTCTTTAATAGCCGATATGAAGGCTGGTAGAGTTGGTGCATTAATTATGGATGGGGTTAACCCAATGTATTCTTTGCCCAATGCGGCAGATTTTAAAGAAGGTTTGGAGAAAGTTGATCTTTCTGTTGCATTTACTTCCAACTGGAACGAAACAGCCGAGGCTGTTCAATACGTAGCCGCTTCCAATCATTATTTGGAATCATGGGGAGACATAGAAATTAAAAAAGGACATTATAGTCTAATGCAACCTACTATAAAGGAATTGTTCGATACAAAGCAATTTCAATCAGTTCTGCTAGAACTTTTAGGTAGTGAGCAAACATATTATGAGTATATCAAAGACACATGGTCTTCGTCTATCTTAAACGGTGCCAATTGGAACCAAGCTTTACAGGACGGTGTGTTTGTTGGTAATGGTGAAGTTGTTGTTGGTGATTTAACTCAGTCCAATACATTAAAGGATGATGCTGCTGTAACTTCAAATACCTCTGGAATATCTTCTGCAGTGCGTAGTCTTGCAAATACTACCGGTGAAGGTATGGAGCTTACTTTGTATTCAAAAGTGGGTATGGGTGATGGTCAACAGGCAAGTAACCCTTGGTTGCAGGAGTTCCCAGATCCTATTACAAGAGTTTCTTGGGATAACTATGTAACCATTTCAAAAGCAGATGCTGCTGAATTAGGTGTTGAGAATGTCAATGTCGCCAATGGAGGAATGGATGGTAGCTATGTAAAGTTGACCGTAAATGGTGTCAGTCTTGATAAAGTACCTGTTGTTGTTCAGCCAGGTCAAGCCAAAGGTACCGTAGGTCTTTCTTTTGGTTATGGTAAAACAGTAGGTTTAAAAGATGAAATGCAAACTGGTGTCAATGCTTTTAGACTTTATAACGACTTCAATGCAAACCAGACTGTAAGTGTAGAAAAAGTTGCGGGTAATCATGAATTTGCCTGTATCCAATTACATAAAACCCTTATGGGTAGAGGGGATATCATAAAGGAAACAACCTTAGAGATATTCAATACCAAAAATCATGCGGAATGGAATGAAGTTCCTGTAGTGTCATTGGATCATCAAGAAGTTCCGGCGACATCGGTTGATTTATGGGATAGTTTTGACCGTAGTATTGGTCATCATTTCAACATGTCAATAGATTTAAATGCTTGTACCGGTTGTGGTTCATGTGTTATTGCTTGTCATGCGGAAAATAATGTTCCTGTAGTTGGTAAGGCCGAAGTTAGAAAATCAAGGGATATGCACTGGTTGCGTATCGATAGATATTATTCTTCCGAAGAAACATTTGAGCAGGATAACATTAAAAAGGATGAATTTGATGGCTTAAGTGGTGAAAAGGGTTCATTGGGCGGTTTTGGAGAATTGGAAGATCCTTCCGCTAATCCACAAGTTGCTTTTCAGCCTGTAATGTGTCAGCACTGTAACCATGCGCCTTGTGAAACTGTTTGTCCTGTAGCGGCAACTTCACATGGTAGACAAGGTCAAAATCAAATGGCTTATAACAGATGTGTAGGTACAAGATATTGTGCAAACAACTGTCCATATAAAGTTCGTAGGTTCAACTGGTTCTTGTATAACAACAATGATGAGTTTGATTTCCATATGAACAACGATTTGGGTAAAATGGTATTGAACCCAGATGTTAATGTACGATCAAGAGGTGTTATTGAGAAATGTTCTATGTGTATTCAAAAAACGCAAAAAACTATTTTGGACGCTAAGAGAGACGGTCGTGTTATTGAAGATGGAGAATTCCAAACAGCTTGTTCTTCTGCATGTAGTAATGGAGCTATTGTATTTGGTGACATTAATGACAAGGAGAGTAAAGTGGCTGAATTGAAAGAGAGTGACCGTATGTACCACTTATTGGAGCATATAGGAACCCAGCCAAATGTTTTCTATCATGTTAAGGTTAGAAATACCAACGAAGCATAAAACAAATACTAGAAAGTAATTATAACAAAAGTCTATGGCGTCGCATTACGAAGCACCTATACGTAAACCCCTTGTAACTGGAGACAAAGGTTACCACGATGTAACTGTGGATATAGCTGCACCTGTTGAAGGAAGGGCAAATAAGCATTGGTGGATAGTTTTTTCCATTGCCTTGGTGGCATTTCTTTGGGGAGTAGGTTGTATTATTTACACGGTCTCTACCGGTATCGGTACATGGGGTCTTAACAAATCTGTAAACTGGGCTTGGGATATTACCAACTTCGTTTGGTGGGTAGGTATCGGTCATGCCGGAACACTTATTTCTGCGGTACTTTTATTGTTCCGTCAAAAATGGAGAATGGCAATTAACCGATCGGCTGAAGCAATGACCATTTTCTCGGTTGTTCAAGCAGGGTTGTTTCCAATTATTCACATGGGCCGTCCATGGTTGGCATATTGGGTACTTCCAATACCGAATCAATTTGGTTCCTTGTGGGTAAACTTTAATTCACCACTTCTTTGGGATGTATTCGCGATATCAACATATCTATCTGTATCATTGGTTTTCTGGTGGACAGGTTTACTTCCAGATTTTGCAATGATCCGTGATAGAGCGGTGTTGCCTTTCCAGAAGAAAATATACAGCTTGTTAAGTTTTGGATGGAGTGGTCGTGCCAAAGATTGGCAACGTTTTGAAGAAGTATCCTTGGTACTTGCAGGTTTGGCAACTCCACTGGTACTTTCTGTACATACCATTGTATCGTTTGACTTTGCTACTTCTGTAATACCAGGATGGCATACGACCATTTTTCCTCCGTACTTTGTTGCGGGTGCAATCTTCTCTGGTTTCGCAATGGTGAATACACTGTTGATTATCATGAGAAAAGTGTGCCACTTAGAAAATTATATTACGGTTCAGCACATTGAGCTAATGAACATAGTTATCATGTTAACGGGTTCAATTGTAGGTTGTGCTTATATCACAGAGTTGTTCATGGCTTGGTACTCGGGTGTTGAATATGAGCAGTACGCCTTCTTAAATAGAGCAACAGGACCTTATTGGTGGGCGTACTGGTCAATGATGACTTGTAACGTGTTCTCTCCACAGTTTATGTGGTTCAAGAAATTAAGAACCAGTATTATGTTCTCTTTCTTTATTTCAATTGTTGTGAACATTGGTATGTGGTTTGAAAGATTTGTAATTATCGTAACATCGTTGCACAGGGATTACTTGCCATCTTCATGGACAATGTTCTCGCCAACATTTGTTGATATAGGAATATTCATTGGTACCATAGGTTTCTTCTTTGTATTGTTCTTGTTATATTCTAGAACATTCCCGGTAATTGCGCAGGCTGAAGTAAAATCTATCTTAAAATCATCTGGTGAGAAGTACAAAACCTTAAGGGATGCGGGTAAACCGTTATATACGATAACTCCTATGAAGAGTGAGGTGCAAGAGCCAATTACCGATGATGTTCTTATGGGAGAAGTTGTACCAACTGTGGGAGATAAGGTTGGTGTATCTGACTTATTAAGTGCGGTGGGTACATTTGACTCGACTACCGAGCAAGCCGATGATCTTAAAAAAGTAAAAGGTATTGGTCCTCAAATGGAAGCTACCTTGAACGAAATAGGGATTTATACCTTTGCCCAAGTGGCCAGAATGACTGAACGTGAATACAATTTGTTAGACTCCATTACTGGATCTTTCCCTGGAAGGGCACAGCGTGATGATTGGGCAGGTCAAGCAGCAATTTTATTAAATAACAAAAGATAAATATGGCATCTAAAGTTATACATGCTTTTTACGATGATGATGATGTTTTAATGCATGCCGTTAAGAAGGTTAAGGCAGCAAAACATCATATAGAAGAAGTATATTGTCCTTTTCCTGTACACGGATTGGATAAAGCAATGGGCTTGGCGCCTACTAGAATAGCTATAACATCCTTTTTATATGGGTGTGTAGGTTTAACGGTTGCCGTTCTAATGATGAATTTTATCATGATAGAGGACTGGCCGCAGGATATAGGGGGTAAACCTAGTTTCAGCTACATTGAGAACATGCCGGCTTTTGTACCTATTATGTTCGAGTTAACGGTGTTTTTTGCAGCACACTTAATGGTTATCACTTTTTATCTAAGGAGTAGATTATGGCCGTTTAAAGAAGCGGAAAACCCAGATGTTAGAACTACGGATGATCACTTTCTTATGGAAATTGAAATCCATGATAATGAGCAAGAATTAAAAGATTTATTGATGCAGACCGGTGCTGTTGAAATCAATATATCAGAAAAAAACAGTCATTAAATATGAACAGTTTTAAGAGTATAATATTAGTATTCGTTTTGGTTGTATTGGCAACATCTTGTCACGATAAAAGTGTAAGGAACTATCAATATATGCCAAATATGTATGAATCTGTAGGATATGAAACCTATGGTGAGGCAGCTATTTTACCTAACCAATCAGAGGCATTGGTGCCACCGGCAAACACGGTAAACCGTGGTTGGTTGCCTTATGAAATAGAAAATTCTCCAGAGGGTAAGGAATTGGCTAGATTACAGGCCAGCCCATTAGATTCTATTAATTCTGAAGAAAATTTGGCTAAAGGTGGTCAATTATATACTATCTATTGTGCCATTTGTCATGGTGATAAAGGGGACGGTCAAGGAACTTTGGTGAAAAGAGAAAAAATATTGGGTGTTCCTAGTTATGCAGATCCAGTAAGAAACGTTACGGTTGGTACAACCTATTATACAATTCATTATGGATTGAATTCAATGGGGTCATATGCTTCTCAAATGAATACTGAGGAAATGTGGCAAGTATCTGAATATGTAATGCAATTGAAACAAGATTTAACCAAATAATAGGTAAACAATACTATGTATACGTTTTCAAATAGACTTAAAATAGCTTCCATTATTCTAATGATCGTTGGTGCGTTAGGAATTGTTGGAGGATTTGTAATGGCTCCAGGAAGTATAGAAGAGGCGAAAGAAATGGTGGCAAGTCATGATGACGGTCATGGAGACTCTCACTCGGCGGAAGCTTCTCATGCCAATACGGAAAATGATCATGCAGTTGCCAATGAACATGGTGAGGAACATGATGCTTCACATGATCAGCACTTGTTAGACCAGTTAAAGAATAGACCTTGGGCGGCATTATATGTGGCAGCTTTCTTTTTTATGATGATATCTTTAGGTGTCTTGGCTTTTTATGCCATACAAAGAGCTGCACAAGCTGGTTGGTCACCTTTATTGTTTAGGGTAATGGAGGGTATTACCGCGTATCTTGTTCCTGGTGGAATTATTGTGTTTGTAATACTGTTACTTTCTGTACTGCATATGAACCATCTTTTTATATGGATGGATGCGGATGTGGTTGCCCATGATCATTTGTTACAGGGTAAAGCGGGTTATTTAAATCCTACATTTTTCTTGATAAGGGCTGCTATTTTCTTAGCAGGTTGGATCGGGTATAGAGAGTATTCAAGAAGACTTTCCTTAGCACAGGATGAATCTGATGATAATTCTAATTTTAAATTGAATTTTAGAATATCTGCTGCCTTTTTGGTATTCTATCTAATCTCTGAATCGATTATGTCTTGGGATTGGATTATGAGTGTAGAACCACATTGGTTCAGTACACTATTTGGTTGGTATATTTTTGCCAGTATGTTTGTATCTGGTATTACCGTTATCGCCATGGTTACCATATATCTTAAATCCAAAGGTCTTTTGCCAGATGTTAATGATAGTCATATCCATGATTTGGCCAAATTCATGTTCGGTATCAGTGTATTTTGGACCTACCTTTGGTTTTCACAATTTATGTTGATTTGGTATTCCAATATTCCAGAGGAGGTTACGTATTATGTAACTCGTATATCGGACTATAAATTGCCATTCTTCGGTATGATAGCTATGAACTTTTTGTTCCCTGTTTTGTTATTGATGAACAGTGATTATAAGAGAATAAACTGGTTTGTTGTATTAACGGGTATTGTAATATTGGCAGGTCACTATATGGATATTTTTAACGCGATTATGCCATCCACTGTGGGCGACCAATGGTTTATTGGTATTCCGGAAATAGGTTCGGTGCTGTTCTTTGCCGGTTTATTTATTTTCTGGGTGTTCAGGGCTTTGGCTACTGCACCGTTACAACCTAAACGCAATCCTTTTATCGAGGAAAGTAAGCACTTTCATTATTAATAGATAAGTAAAGTATAATATTTATATACACAATGACGACATTATTGACTTTAGCTGTTCTTGTACTTGTAGCCATTGCCATTTGGCAGTTGACTAAAATATTTGAATTATCACAGCTTAAAACTGCACAAACTCAAATTGCTACGGATAGCGATAATAAGAATAATGGGTACATGTTATTCGGCTTTTTGATATTCATTTATGGTATAACGATATTCAGTTTCTGGAAATATAGCAAGTTTTTATTACCGGAAGCAGCATCTGCCCATGGAGAGGAGTATGATTATTTAATGCTTGTATCGTTCATAATAATCTTTATCGTACAGACAATTACTCAGGCCTTATTGCATTATTTTGGTTATAAGTATAGAGGTAGAGAAGGTCAAAAAGCATTGTTTTATGCAGATAATGACCGTCTTGAATTTATATGGACCATTATTCCTGTAATAGTATTGGCGGGTTTAATTTTATGGGGCTTATACACTTGGACATCGATAATGGATGTAAACGATGAAGATGATCCATTAATTGTTGAGCTTTACGCACAACAATTTAACTGGACCGCTAGATATGGAGGCGCAGACAATGTGTTAGGTGGTGCCAATGTTAGGATGATTGATATTGATAAGGCCAACGTTCTTGGTTTGGATGAGGGTGATACGTATTCACATGATGATGTTATTGTTAAGGAATTGCATTTACCTGTAGGTAGAAAGGTTAATTTTAAAATGCGTTCTCAGGATGTGCTACATTCTGCCTATATGCCTCACTTTAGGGCACAAATGAACTGTGTACCCGGTATGATTACGGAATTCTCTTTTACTCCTATTTATACGACGGAGGAAATGAGGGTAAACCCAGAGGTTATGTCCAAAGTTAAACGAACAAATAAGCTTAGGGCACAAAAATCAGCCAGTGGCGAAGAAACATTAGACCCTTGGCAATTTGATTATGTCTTGCTTTGTAATAAAATCTGTGGTAAGTCGCATTACAACATGCAAATGAAGATTATTGTAGAGACAGAGGAAGAGTATAATGCTTGGATGGAAAGCCAGTCAACCTTTGCCGAGACGGTAATGAAAGATGATACTAACACGGCATTTAATGTGGTAGAAACGGCATCGGTAGATTAGAGATACATTTCCTGATCTATAATAATTAAGCTATAATAAGAAAATTAATAAAACTAAGATTACGATTATGTCAGCAACAGCACATGTAGAGGGTCACGCACACGAAGATCACGGACATCATCATAAAGAAACTTTTGTAACAAAGTATATCTTTAGTATGGATCATAAGATGATCGCAAAACAGTATTTAATTACTGGTGTACTTATAATGGGTTTTATAGGTATAGCGATGTCTTTGTTGTTTAGAATGCAACTGGCTTGGCCTGGTGAATCATTTCCAATTTTTGAAGCATTATTAGGTAAATGGGCACCAGAAGGGGTTATGGATGCAGATGTGTATCTAGCATTGGTAACCATGCACGGTACTATAATGGTATTTTTTGTACTCACAGCAGGTTTAAGTGGTACTTTCAGTAATTTATTGATTCCTTTACAAATAGGGGCTAGGGATATGGCTTCGGGCTTCTTGAATATGGTTTCGTTCTGGTTGTTCTTTGTATCATGTGTTATCATGGTAATATCCTTGTTCGTTGAAGCTGGTCCTGCAGCGGCAGGATGGACAATTTATCCTCCATTGAGTGCCTTGCCTTCTGCACAATCTGGTTCAGGTTTAGGTATGACCTTGTGGTTATCTTCAATGGCTATTTTTATCGCCTCATCATTATTGGGATCATTGAATTATATTGTTACGGTAATCAACATGAGAACCAAAGGTATGTCCATGACAAGGTTACCTTTGACGATTTGGGCATTTTTTGTTACTGCCATTATTGGTGTTATATCTTTCCCGGTATTATTGTCAGCAGCACTTTTATTGATAATGGATAGAGGTTTTGGAACTTCATTTTTCCTATCGGATATATTCATACAAGGTGAAGTTTTGCATTATCAAGGTGGTTCGCCAGTTTTGTTTGAGCATTTATTCTGGTTCCTGGGTCACCCAGAAGTATATATTGTTTTATTACCTGCTTTGGGTATTACATCAGAAGTAATGTCAACAAATGCGCGTAAACCTATTTTTGGATATCGTGCCATGGTAGCGTCTATACTTGCTATTGCATTTCTTTCTACTATAGTATGGGGTCACCATATGTTTATATCAGGTATGAATCCGTTCTTAGGCTCGGTATTTACCTTTACAACATTATTGATTGCTATACCATCTGCCGTTAAGTCCTTTAACTACATAACCACGTTATGGAAAGGTAATCTGCAGATGAATCCGGCCATGTTGTTTTCTATTGGCCTGGTATCAACTTTTATTACTGGTGGACTTACTGGTATTATTTTAGGGGATAGTACATTGGATATTAATGTACATGACACCTATTTTGTGGTTGCTCACTTCCATTTGGTAATGGGTATTTCTGCACTTTATGGTTTATTTGCCGGTGTATATCACTGGTTCCCTAAAATGTTTGAAGGAAGACTAATGAATAAGAACTTAGGTTACGTTCACTTTTGGGTAACTGCAATATGTGCGTACGGAGTATTTTTCCCAATGCACTTTGTAGGTATGGCAGGTGTACCAAGAAGATATTATGAAAATACTGCTTTTCCTATGTTTGATGAATTAGCGGATATTCAAGTTTTAATGACTGTATTCGCTATTACAGCAGGTGCAGCACAGCTTATCTTTGTAGGTAACTTTATCTACAGTATGTTCTACGGTAAAATTGGACCTAAGAATCCATGGAAATCCAATACTTTGGAGTGGACTGCAGAGCAAAAACATGTTCACGGTAACTGGGACGGACCTATTCCAGAAGTACACAGATGGGCATATGATTATAGTAAGGTAGATGAAAATGGTGAGTATATTTTACCTGGGCAGGATTATGTTCCTCAACACATACCATTACAACAGGATGAAGAAGAATTAAATCATTAGACGATTAAATATTTTATAAAGAGCCCAACTTATCAAAGTTGGGCTTTTTTTATTGCTGAAATTATTTAGTTATTTTATGGTAGCATAAAATTCTATATCTTCCCATTTTACTAAACACTAGGGATTATGAAGAAGTTATTGGTTGTATTGTTGTTGTTAACAGGATTACAAATATTTGGACAAAGAAAACCAAAAATAAAGGGTAATAAGAATATCATAGAATTACGGGAAGATGTACAACCTTTTACCGCTATTGAGCTTGTGGATGATTTGGATATTGTACTCCAAAAAGCTTCACAAGAAGGCTACGCATTGGTGATTGATGATAATTTGGTCGATGTACTAAAATTTGATGTTGATAATGGTGTATTAAAAATCTCCAGTTTTTATAATATTACTTCTAAAAAGAAACTTGAAATCATCGTTTTTTTTACCGAACTATCCTCGGTTAAAATGCTAAACGGAAAAATTAGTATGAAAGATGTCATATCAACAGATCAACTACGTGTTGTTACTTCAGGTACTTCTAGATTGGAACTTAATGCAACTGCAGATGTCGTAGATATTAGTATGGAAGAAATTAGTTCAGGTGACTTTAATATAGCTAGCGATTCCTTAACGCTAACACTAAAAGATCGCATTGATGTTAAGTTATATACCACAGGTGTAAATAATGCCATATACATGTATAAAAATGCTTCTGCAAAAGTTGAGGGAACAGCAGATGTTTTAAATGCGAAATTATATGGCGGTAGTTCGCTAAAAGCCTCCGATCTTCAAGCAGGGGATGTTTACTTGTCTACCGAAGATTCTTCAGATGCTGAAATCCGTGCTTTAAATACGTTTCAACTTAGCGCAAAGGGTTCTTCCAAAACTAAACTTTATGGTGATGCCAGTATAGAAATCATTGATTTCTTGGATACATCAAGATTGGAGAAGGAAAAAAACTAATTAGCAATGGGCGCTGTTAAGCAATGGTCAGGATTAATGTTTTAATATTTAATATTAATTGTAAACAATAAAAGTCTATCAAACAAAGATTCAGTTATTATTGTTGTAGAAAAGTCGTTATTTCTCACATTGCCTATTAAACTTTGATTGAGTAAATTTCTGCCCTCTAAAGAATATGAAATAGTTTTCTTCTTATTTTCTAGTAATATAGAACTATTAAGTGTTAAGGTGTTGTTACTTCCATTATTTAGATTTGGAACCGTGTAATTTAAATTATTCACAATCCTTAAACTAGATTTTGGAACATAGGTTACATTAAATTTATTAATGATTCCTTGGTTACTAAATCCTTCATCAACATAGTTGAAAAAATCTGTTTTTGTATAGGTTAGGTTATTGCCAAATAGAAACTTTCCAATAAAAGATGTTCCAATTGCTAAATGTGTATTTATAGATTCCATTTTGTTAAAACGTAATTCCGAATCATTTACAATGTTTACATAATTAGAATTATTGTAAGTGGAGTTAAAGCGAATAGTGGAGCGTAATTGATTTATATACTTGCTAAAATTAAAACTCCAAATTCTATCTTCTGAACTATTGTTGAACCCAATGTTCATAATAACATTTAAATTGCTGTTGATAGTATTGGTTATGAGATAGGTATTGTTGTGTTTATTATATCTAAAACCTAAACTAAGATTGGTATCTTTTATTAAATTATTATAGTTGTAATATATACTGGCAGTACTTGAACGAAGATTATCAAAGTTGAGTTCATTCTTTTCTAGTCTTCTATTTGAGCGTAAAATAAAATTGGTATAGAGGTTTTCTTCATTAGGAATCTCGTTCAAATATTCCAATCGTGATGATATACTATTTCTTTTATCGAAATGGTAATTAAATCTTACATAGGCGTCCATCAGTCCTTCTGAATTATTACGATTTCTTGATAATGTGGCATCGGTATAATTGTAGGTATATAACTTTAAATTTATACTTGGTCTAAAACTAAAATTTGAAAGTTTTAAAAAATATTCAGCGGAAATTTCCGGAACAAATACCTCATAATCTATATCGTTTTCAAATGCAGTATTTCCGTCCGTATTGGATAACGTGCTCCTTAAGGTATTTTTAAAATAAATAGTTTTAAGTTTTAAGTTGAATTTGTCTTTTTCGCTAAGTTTTTGGTAATAATTACTTATCAAACGTACTTGCTGTTTTCTAGAGAATGAGCTTTGAGTATTACTTTTTCCCAAAATGGGGGAGTAGGTGTTAAAATCTATTCCAGAAAAAAGAGTTAGATCTTCAGGTTTTTCACTGTAGGCAAAAAGACCTTCTAATTTTAATGCTTTTGTGTCATCAATTCTTAGCGTATATGTAGAATTATTGGAAACGAACACATCATTAAATATGGTGTTTTCACCTTGTTGTTGTTCATTACGTATACCTAATAATTGTCTTTCGTTCCTAAGTTTGGAAAATTTAATATTTGTGGTCCAAGACTTTGAAGAAGAAGCAAATTTTTGAAAATAGATACTAGAATTAAAGTAGTTGGGTTTTATTAAATTACTATTACTTTCCTCTATCTGTATGGTGTCATTCTCTCCATTTCCAATTAAAGTGAGTTGACTTCTTTGTTCTAGAGACCGATCAGCAAGGGCGTCAATATTAAGACGAAGGGTTTCGGTATCCGATAATTTTGGTAATAGGTTTATGCTACCAAAATATTCATTGTTTGAAATACTATTGTTTTCTGGGAATAAATTAGAATTGTCCCCTACGTAGCTAGGGGCATCCAAGCCATTGGAATGTTGCTCCTTTAGTTTATCTATAAACTCTGTAGCGTCAAAATTTGAATTTTCCAAATCATTACCGATAGAATTAAACGAAGCAATGCCAAATGCTTTAAACGGTTTGGAAACAGTAATGGCAGTTGTATTTACAGAAAACCTATTTCCGTTGGCATAAGAAGTTTCTGCATCTCCAGATAGTGATACGCCTTTTCCAAACTTTAAATTTAATGCGACAATATCATTTTCGCTTAACCCTTGCAACAAGGAATTCTCTTCAAAATTTTCAATGGCTTCAATACCTTTAATATGGCTTGCATTGATTCTTTTTGTGCCTACCGTATAGTTGCCATTGAATAAATTGTCCCCATCAAGAAGTACATTGCTAACATTTTTACCCTTAAATTGTAATCTACCTCTACTATCAATGACTACTCCAGGTAGCTTTTGTAAAATTTCTTCTACCACACGTTCCGTACCATCCGTTAATTTTTCCAAATTAAAGTTAGTAGTATCATTTTTTACGATGACTCTAGGTGCCGCCCTAATTTCAACTTCCTCAAGTTCCTCAACCCTATTTTTCAGTTTAAAATTTTCAAAAATTTTAAGAGCGTTTTTATCAATGACAATCTTTTTGGTCAAGGTTTCATGAACCAAGGATGAAGTTGCTAGAAGAAGACTTTTTCTATTGGTTTGATGTATTATTTTAAACCTCCCAAAATCATCTGTAATGGCGAATGCAACAACCAGACTTAAGCTATCATTTGTTTTTAATAAGACATCTATATTGGGTATTGGCTTATTAAGTTCATTTGTAACCGTACCTGATACCATAATTTCCTTTTGTCCTAAGGCAATACTTAAAAACAATGAAAAAAATGTGATGGTAAGATAATTCCTTAATTTCACCATATTTGTAAAACCAAATTATTGGAGGGGTATTGACCTTAATTTCCTTCAACGATAACTTCCATTCTTAGGCCGGGACTTACCTTTGGTATCCCCATGGTCATAGAATTGGAGCTTCCTATGGATTGTATTTGACTACCAACCTTGTTCTTGTGCTTTTCCCAGGATTGTTTATATTTTTCAACAAAAGTTTCCCAAGTAATTGTTTCGTTACCTTCTGTAAAAGGATAGGCAATAGGCCCGCTAAAATTTTTAATGGCTATACTTTTGGCTTCTATAGCTATTTTATTATCATCTGTGTATAGGGCCAGTACCACACCGGGCAAGCCATTAAATTTTAAGGGGGCGGCCCTAAAAGGAATTTTAGAAGTAAAATAAGCAATATAATTACGCCCCCTAAAGGAAGTAGTGGCCTCTTGACATAATTGATTTAATATGGTTTTCGTTTGGCCCGTTAGTTGCCAATTAAATTGTGGAAATGGCTCTTTTATAAAATATTGTTTGGCCAATACTTCTATATCTTTGGAAATTATTGAATCACGTGTTTTGAAAATAGATTCATATGTAGTTTTAGGACTTGCTTCAATTGCCCCATACGCCCTGTACATTATTGTTTTTGTGATCGTTGATAAGGACTCTTTATTGTTGCTGACTAATTCTATAAGTCTTATTTCAGGATAGTAATCTTTAAAAAAATAATCATATTCAACATGTAATACTTTATTTTGAGCACTTAACTGAATTGAAATAAAGCTAATTAAAACAAAATATAATTTAAAAGGCATAATTATCTAGTTTATAAAATAAATAAGGCGTTAAATACAAATTTAACGCCAAAATTGTCTTTTTGGAGAAAAAACTTAATGGGATTAAGGCATAGGAGGGTCTACTTCCTCGCACAAACCACTATTATAGGATTTAAAATGTGAATATCCCATTTTTTCAGCCCATAGCGGGCTAACACCACAAACTTGTCCGGTCGTACAATCACCATTGGTGTAAGCGCAGCCATATTCGGTCAGCAGTGCTAAATTTTGAATCATCTCCATTTCATTGATTAATCCATCCTCACTTTCTGCAAAACGTTTATCAATTTCCTTCTTTATAAGTTCTGTATAATATGCTGTTAAAATGACTTTTTGCTTTTCAATATCCATATTATTTAAAGTGTCCACACTTTCGTTGGTAGTTGAATAATTATTAAAACTTGAAAATGATACTAAGGTAATAAATAAGCCGCCTAGTAATAAAAAAGAATAACGTTTCATAATGATTGGTATTTAATTAGTAGTAAAAATCTTAAATCATTTGTAAGGTATCTTTTTTTTTTTTGAATTTATCAATGGCATTATGTTAAAATTAAGTTAATATGATACTAGCTAATTAGCAATAGGCGCTGTTAAGCAATGGTCAGGAATACCAAAACCATCTACCAGTTCATTTATGTGCGGTCTTAATTCCGTACATAGCCTTTCTACCCGCTGTCTAATGGCTTTACTTTTAGTACTTCCTATATATCCTTGTTCCAAATACCACGAGGCATCGTTTCGTATCTCGTTTAAGGCATACAATGTTCCCAGCTTATCAAACAGGGCCTTGTAGACAGGGTCCTCAATATGGGTGTTATGTGCTATAAATGATTTGTAGGCCAATTCTACACTATACGCTTTTCCAAGCTTCATTAAATGGGTCTGTACTTTTAAAAAGGCTTGATATGACGGCATGCCTTTTTTAATATAACTGCGTATTCGCATTGCCAAAGTGTAGGTTAGTCTTCGTGTCCTGTGCTCAAAGGCATGGACGTGAAATTTAGGATTATATAAATGATCCTTGTCTACTTTATTGGTGTATAACGGATTTATAGTAGCCAGTTTATCGCTTAATTGACTACTTAAAATTTTAAGCACGGATGAAAATCCGGCACTGTTGAATTCAGCTTTAAAATCGGACAATACGCCCTTGGCCGCTAATTGCAACAATACATTATTATCGCCTTCAAATGTGGTAAATATGTCCACATCACCTTTTAAATCGGCAATTCTATTTTCCAATAGATACCCCTTTCCTCCACAAGCTTCCCTACATTCTTGGATGGTATCATTGGCATACCATGTTATAATGGATTTTAACCCTGCCACTTGTGTTTCCACTTGTCTTTTATCCTCTTGGCTATCGTCACAATAAAGTGCCATCATATGGTCTAGGGTTACATGGTATACATAGGCACTTGCTACAAGAGGCGTCAATCGTAATTGGTGAGACGGGTAATCCATTAATAGATCTTCCTGTACTTTAACGCTATCGTTAAACTGTCTGCGTTTTAACGCGTGCTTTATGGCCACGGTCAATGCATATTTTGCTCCACCCAAGCCAGCTCTAGCAACGCAAATTCTGCCGCCTACCAATGTTCCCAACATGGTAAAGAAACGCTTGTTGGGATTTTTAATTTCCGAGTAATAGCTGCCATTGGCCAGTATAGTGCCATACTTATTTAAAAGGTTCTCTTTGGGTACGGAAACTTGGTTAAACCAAATCTTACCATTGTCTACCCCGTTTAGGCCTAACTTATAACCATTGTCCTCAATGCGGATGCCTGGTAACAGTTCATGTTTTTCGTTTCTTAAGGGTACTAAAATGGCATGTACGCCTTCATTTTTTCCATCTACGATCAATTGTGCAAAAACCGAAGCCATCTTTGAGTGGAGTGCATTACCAATATATTCCTTGTTATCATTTTTTCCCGGGGTATGTATGATAAAGGTTTCTGTGGTTTTATCATAGGTTGCTGTGGTTTTAATACCCCTAACATTTGATCCATGACCCGTTTCTGTCATGGCAAAACAGCCTAGTAATTCCGCCTCTCCGGTTTTGGTTAAATACTTGTCATGGTGTTTTTTGGTCCCTAACTTTTGAATGCTCCCCCCAAAGAGGCCAAACTGAACGCCAAATTTAATGGTTAAACTTCCGTCCACATACATCATGTTTTCAAATATTGTTGCATAGCCTTCCATATTATCCGTGCCGCCATAGGCTTTGGGGTAGGCCATTGCACCATATCCTTTTTCCGCTAAAAACTGTACTTGGTTCAATACATGATTTCTAAAAACTTCTTTATCCCGGTGAATTTCCCAATCAAATAAAGAGTCTTTTATTACTGATCTAAATTGATCGATGACTTCGGCATGCTTCCCTTTTAATATGGTGTCTATTTTGTCCGCATCATACTGGGAAAGATTTTTACTGACATCAATCTGTACCTCAAACAAATGGTTGTAATGGTTTGGTTGTATTCCTAGATTGATTTCTATGTGCTTAATTTGTTCGTTAAATTCAATGTCCTGAAAATAATGCGCACTTATTTTTTGACTTAATACGGTCAACGGATAGGTCTCATGTTCCACTAACTTAATACCACTTTTGGTAATTAGTTGTTTCCATGATTTAAACAAGGAATCCTTTGGCGGGTTGTTTACATCTAACCATTTATATAATTGCTTTTTATCGGCTGAATTTAAAGAATCATCATTGGCTATGGCCTTTTCTACCACGTTGATTTCAGAGGCGGACAGTAGGTCATCTGACCAAATAATATAAAAAACCGGAATGTATTGTAGAATTTCTGCAGTATATTGTTTTGTAGTCATAAGTTGAAATTACAAATTTTATGCACATTTCCTGATAGTTTTTTCGGCTTCCTTTATGGAATCTTAAAAAGCTGATGATGGTGACAACTATCTTATCAAGTTAATGGGGGTTTGTCTATCTTTGTTAGGTTATGAATGAGCATTTAGACCCGTCTTCGGAAAATTTCTCCAATGAAGAGTTGGACATAGAAAGAGCGTTAAGGCCCGTAAATTTTGATGATTTTACCGGTCAGGAACAGGTTCTTGAAAATCTAAAGGTTTTTGTGGAAGCGGCAAACAGAAGGGGAGAGGCCTTGGATCATACACTGTTTCACGGACCACCTGGACTTGGTAAGACCACCTTGGCCAATATTTTGGCCAATGAGTTGGGTGTGGGCATTAAGATAACTTCTGGCCCTGTTTTGGACAAACCAGGGGATTTGGCTGGCTTATTGACCAATCTGGATGAAAGAGATGTATTGTTTATTGATGAAATTCATCGTTTAAGCCCTATTGTTGAGGAGTATCTATATTCAGCAATGGAGGATTTTAGGATAGATATTATGATCGAGACCGGACCAAATGCACGGTCGGTCCAAATTAATCTAAATCCTTTTACCTTGATCGGTGCAACTACACGATCCGGATTATTGACCGCACCTATGCGTGCAAGGTTTGGTATACAAAGTAGGTTGCAGTATTATTCAACTGAACTACTTTCTACAATAGTTGAGCGTAGTGCAGAAATATTACGGGTGCCAATTTCTCATGATGCGGCCATAGAAATTGCTGGTAGAAGTAGGGGTACGCCTAGAATTTGCAACGCTTTGTTAAGAAGGGTGAGAGATTTTGCCGAGATCAAAGGCAACGGCACCATAGATATGGAAATTTCCAAGTTTGGACTTAAGGCATTAAACGTAGATGCCCATGGATTGGACGAAATGGATAATAAAATATTACTCACCATTATAGATAAGTTTAAAGGTGGGCCGGTAGGTATTACAACCTTGGCTACCGCAGTTTCTGAAAGTGCGGAAACCATAGAAGAGGTGTATGAACCTTTTTTGATACAACAAGGATTTATTATGCGTACCCCAAGGGGGCGTGAGGTCACTGAACTTGCGTATAGACATCTTGGTAGAATAAAAGGAGGAATTCAACCAGGTTTATTTTGAGTATAGATAAAGTAAGTAAATGGACAAAAAGTATTAAGACCGAAGCCAAACGCCTCGGTTTTTTATCATGTGGGGTTTCCAAGGCCACATTTTTAGAGGAAGAAGCGCCAAGACTTGAAAAATGGTTGCAAAAAAATATGCATGGTGAAATGACCTATATGGAAAACCATTTTGACAAGCGGTTAGATCCTAGGTTGTTGGTAGAAGGCTCTAAGAGCGTGATCTCCTTATTACTCAATTATTATCCAGAAGAAACCCAGACTTCTGACACCTATAAAATCTCCAAATATGCCTATGGTCAAGATTATCATCATGTGATCAAAACAAAACTAAGAGCCTTACAAGAATTCATTACCAATGAAATTGGAGAGGTTAATGGCCGTGCTTTTGTAGACTCGGCCCCGGTTTTGGATAAAGCTTGGGCGGCTAAAAGCGGACTGGGATGGATCGGTAAAAACAGCAATCTTTTAACCCAACAGGTTGGATCCTTTTATTTTATAGCGGAATTGATCGTAGATATTGAGCTGGAATATGATCATGCGGTTACAGATCATTGTGGAACATGTACGGCGTGCCTAGATGCCTGCCCTACCCAGGCAATTGTAGAACCTTATGTTGTAGACGGTAGTAAATGTATTTCATATTTTACTATAGAGTTGAAAAATGAACTGCCCCAAGAGGTGAAAGGGTCATTTGGCGATTGGGCATTTGGTTGCGATGTCTGCCAGGATGTTTGTCCTTGGAACCGTTTTTCCAAACCTCACTCAGAACCATTGTTTAATCCTCATCCAGACTTGTTGTCCATGTCCAAAAAGGACTGGGAAGAAATAACCGAGGATGTATTTAAGAAAGTCTTCAAAAAATCGGCAGTGAAAAGAACCAAATTTGCCGGACTTCAACGTAATATAGATTTTTTGAAAAACACGGAGTAGCTATTTTTAGTTGATTTCAATGGTGTTTTTAATATTTATCACACTAAAAATTCATGTTTTAAATTTTTTTATCCAACGCAAACGTTTGAAATTTATTTGGAGCCGGTTAATGATGATACTTGCTTATTTTTTAAGCTTTTAAGTACTATATTGGCCTCCGGTTAGTGAAAAAAATCTTTTTAAAAACGCTAATCGGTGATCAATTTTAATATTTCCCAATGAATAATAAGGTACAATTAATTACCTATGTAGATAGGTTAGGATGTGAAAATATTAATGGTTTAAACGGGCTATTGCAGAATCAATTGAAAGAACTGTTCGGTGGTGTGCATTTGTTACCGTTTTATTATCCTATTGATGGGGAGGATGCCGGTTTTGACCCTATAGACCACAAGCAAATAGATGAACGTTTGGGAAATTGGAACGACCTAAAGAACCTAAGTGGATCGGTAGACGTAATGGCAGATTTGATCGTAAACCATATGTCTGCAAAGTCGTCTGAATTTCAGGATTTTTTAAAGCATGGGGAGCAATCTGAATATGCCGAACTTTTCTTGACCTTTGATAAAGTGTTTCCTAATGGGGCTACGGAAAAAGACCTTTTGGAAATTTATAGGCCCAGACCAGGATACCCTTTTTCCAAAATGAAAATGGATAATGGGGAGGAGCGTATCATATGGACTACGTTTACTACCAATCAAATAGATATTGATGTGTATTCTTCAAAAGGAGTTGCTTATTTAGAGGGCATTTTAAACGAGTTCCAGAAAGCTGGTGTAAATATGATTAGGTTAGATGCTGCGGGATATGCCATAAAAAAAGCGGGTACAAGCTGTTTTATGATTGACGAGACTTTTTCTTTTATCGATGAACTTACATTAAAAGCTAAAAAAATGGGTATCGCCGTTCTTGTGGAAATCCATTCTTTCTACAAAACCCAAATTGAAATAGCCAAAAAAGTAGATTTTGTATATGATTTTGCATTGCCGGTCCTAGTTTTGGATACTTTGTTCCATGCCAATGCCCAAAATTTAAAAAATTGGTTGGAGATAAGTCCAAGAAACGCAATAACGGTACTTGATACACATGACGGTATTGGTATTATAGATGTGGCATCGGAAAATGGAAAAAAAGGCCTTATAGATGACAATACCTTAGACGATATTGTAGAACGTATGCACACCAATAGCGGCAATACAAGTAGAAAGGCAACTGGAGCAGCAGCTTCAAACTTAGATTTATACCAGGTTAATTGCACGTATTTTGAAGCATTGGGTAAAGATGAAAACGCATATTTTGCGGCAAGGGCCATTCAGTTTTTTGTACCTGGTATTCCCCAAGTTTATTATGTAGGTCTTTTTTCGGGGGAAAATGACATGGAGCTTTTGGCCAAAACCAACGTAGGTAGGGATATTAATAGGCATTACTATAATGTTCAAGAAATAGATGCTCATATAAAAACCCCCTTTTTTAAGAATTTTAAAAAATTGATGCTCCTACGTAATAGCCATAGTGCGTTTAATGGAACGTTCAATTTAATACCTACGGAATCTTCTATATTAAATATAAAGTGGGAAAAGGAAAATGAATGGGTTGCACTTTTCATTGATTTAACTACAATGGATATTAAAATTACTTATACAGAAGATAATAAAGTGCAGGAACTGTTGTAATTATAGTTGGGTAGAATGTACTATAACGTTATCGTTGATATATCTATAAAATTCTTGTGTACTTATATGGTTGCTGTTTATTTAAAATGCTATATTGTTTCACCTTAGAAAATAGCAGTAATATTAAAGTATTATGAATTTTAGCAAACCAAGTTTAAGTTTTTGGCAGATATTTAATATGAATGTTGGGTTTTTAGGAATCCAATATAGCTTTGGACTTCAGCAAACGGCCATAAATCCAATATTTTTATATTTAGGTGCCCCGGAGGAAATGCTACCTATATTAAATATTGCGGGACCGGTAACAGGTTTGATCATACAGCCCATAATAGGTGCCATGTCAGACAAAACTTGGTCTAACCGTTGGGGTCGTCGTAAACCTTACTTTTTAATAGGAGCTATATTAGGTAGTTTGTGTTTGTTCGCATTTCCAACTAGTCCGGTTTTATGGTTCGCAGTGGGGCTTTTATGGATATTGGATGTAGGGAATAATATGGCCATGGAGCCTTATCGTGCCTTTGTAGGGGATAAATTGCCTGAAAAGCAGTTAAGTTTAGGGTATCAAATGCAAAGTTTGTTCGTAGGGGCCGGTATTCTATTGGCAAACGGGTCAATAGTACTTTTTCAATATTTATTCGGTGGAGATTCTGTAGAAGTGGCTGGTACCATACCAACTTGGTTGTATTACTCTTTCTATATAGGGGCAATACTATCCATTACTACAATACTTTGGTCGGTCCTTAAAACACCGGAAATTCCGCCATCCCCAGAAGAGCTGGCCGAAATAAATGAGGCTAAGGGGAAATCTATTATGGAAAGAATTGCATTGCCCTTTAAGGAAATTTCCCATTCAATAAAGATCATGCCAAAATTTATGTGGAAACTGGGCGCGGTCTATCTTTTTCAGTGGTATGCACTTTTTATATATTGGCAATATACTACTCCCTTATTTAAATTAACATTAGGATATACAACAGGTGAAGCGGCATCCCAATCGGCGCAAATGAGCTTGACCTATAATATCGTTACCATGGTCGTTGCCTTGGCGCTAGTTCCGCTAACCCTAAAATATGGCGGTAAAAAAGTCTATGCTTTGAGCTTGGTAGGAACGGCTATTGCATTATTTTCAATACCTTTTATCACGGACCCAAAATTAGTTTTGGCCCCAATGGTACTTTTTGGTATTGGTTGGGCGGCAATGATGGGTATACCCTATACCATGGTATCCAAAGTTGTGCCTCAAGAACGTCGTGGGGTTTATATGGGAATTTTAAATATGATGATCGTAATTCCTATGGGTATAGAAACGTTGACCTTTGGTCCTATTTATAAGTATTTATTAGGGAATAATGCCATTAATGCTATGTTGTTTGCGGGTGCCTTCTTTGTCCTTGCGGCAATTTTTGCAATGCGATTAAATGTAAAAAATTCAAAAGATGCGGTAGAAATATAGATTTTCTACCTTTTTAATGGGCTTTATTACCGTAGTTTTATTCTTTCTATAAAACTACGTTCTTTTCTCGCTCTTTTAAAGAATACCTTTAAATTTGACGAATAAAATAATAGAACATGAGCAAGGAAAAGCACAGAAGGGAAGCACTTATTTACCATGCAAAGCCTCAGCCTGGGAAAATTAAAATAGTTCCAACAAAACCATATAGTACACAACGAGATCTTGCTTTGGCCTATTCGCCCGGAGTGGCGGAGCCATGTTTGGAAATTGCAAAGGATAAGGAGAACGTTTATAAATATACTTCTAAAGGTAATTTGGTGGCCATTATTTCTAATGGTACGGCAGTTCTAGGATTGGGGAATATTGGTCCGGAGGCATCCAAACCTGTAATGGAAGGTAAAGGTTTGTTGTTTAAGATTTTTGCGGATATAGACGGAATAGATATTGAAGTGGATACGGAGGATGTGGATAAGTTTATAGAGACTGTAAAAATGATCGCTCCAACCTTTGGGGGTATTAACCTAGAGGATATAAAGGCACCGGAGGCTTTTGAAATTGAACGCCGTTTAAAAGAGGAGCTGGATATTCCCGTTATGCACGATGATCAGCACGGTACCGCTATTATTTCTGCAGCAGCCTTATTGAACGCCTTGGAACTTGCCAATAAAAAAATGGAGGAAGTTCGCATCGTCATCAGTGGCGCAGGTGCCGCAGCGGTGTCCTGTACAAAGTTGTACAAAGCATTTGGTGCACGAGCTGAAAATATTGTCATGCTAGATAGTAAGGGGGTTATTCGTAAAGATGCCGACAATCTTTCTGAGAGCAAAAAGGAATTTGCCACGGATAGAAAGATAGATACCCTAGAGGAAGCAATGGTAGATGCAGATGTTTTTGTGGGCTTGTCCATAGCTAATATCGTTTCTCCTGAGATGTTGAACTCTATGGCGGAAAACCCTATTGTATTTGCCATGGCGAATCCTGATCCCGAAATTGATTATAATTTGGCCATAGATACCCGTAAGGATATTATTATGGCTACAGGAAGGTCCGATCATCCTAACCAAGTGAACAATGTTTTAGGATTCCCTTTTATTTTTAGAGGTGCATTGGACGTAAGGGCAACCGCTATTAATGAAGACATGAAGATGGCTGCCGTAAAAGCTTTGGCAGACCTTACCAAACAGCCTGTTCCTGAGCAAGTGAATATTGCTTATGGAGAAACCAGACTGGCATTTGGCAAGGAATACATCATTCCAAAACCGTTTGACCAACGATTAATCTATGAGATACCGCCAGCGGTCGCTAAGGCGGCCATGGAAAGTGGAGTGGCAAAAGCTCCTATTCAGGATTGGGACAAGTACAGAGAAGAATTAATGTTACGATCCGGTAACGATAATAAGGTTGTACGGTTATTGCATGGCAGGGCACGTAGCAATGCCAAAAAAATTGTTTTTGCGGAAGCGGACCATTTAGATGTGTTGAAAGCCGCCCAAATAGTACATGAAGAAGGTATTGCTATACCTATATTACTGGGTAGAAAAGAGATTATTCTAGAATTAAAAAAAGAGTTGGAGTTCGATGCCGATCTGGATATCATAGATCCTATGTCAGAAGAGTTTGATGAACGCCATATTAGATATGCTACTAAATACTGGGAGAGCCGTAAACGTAATGGTGTAACGTTTTATAGTGCTAAGATAAAAATGCGGGAACGCAATTATTTTGGCGCAATGATGGTGTTAGAAGGAGATGCCGATGGTATGATATCGGGTTATTCCAGGGCTTACCCAACAGTGGTAAAACCAATTTTGGAAGTTATAGGCCGGGCAACGGGAGTTAAAAAAGTAGCCACGGTTAATATCATGATAACGGAAAGGGGACCTCTATTCTTGGCCGATACCTCTATAAACATAGAGCCCAATGCAGAAGAATTGGCAGATATTGCCCAAATGACCGCAAATGTAGCATCAACCTTTGGTTTTGATCCCGTTTTGGCCATGTTGAGCTATGCCAACTTTGGGTCATCTGTACATCCAAATGCAAGAAAGGTAAAAGAGGCCGTGAAAATGTTACATGAAAATTGCCCTAACCTAGTAGTCGATGGTGAAATTCAAACAGATTTTGCATTGAACAAAGAGCTTCATGAAAGTAAGTTTCCATTTTCAAAATTGGCGGGTAGAAAGGTAAATACCCTTATTTTTCCAAATCTGGACTCCGCTAACATCACTTACAAACTACTTAAAGAACTTAATGGTGCCGATTCTATTGGTCCAATTATGGTTGGTTTGCGTAAAGCTGTACATATTATGCAGCTTGGCGCCAGTGTGGATGAAATTGTAAATATGGCCGCCGTTGCGGTAATAGATGCCCAAGAAAGGGAAAAACGTAAAAAGGCAAAAGAAGCCAAATAAGTAAATTATGTTTTAGGGAAATGAATACTTCTTCATTTCCCTAAATAATATTCTGTTTTATGATACATCATTTAAAAGGTAGGTTAATAGAAAAGAACCCAACACACGTTATTGTAGAATGTGGTGGGGTAGGCTATTTTGTGAACATTTCATTAAATACCTTTTCTAAATTGCCTGAAGATGAAAGTATTTCAATTTTTACCCACCTTCAAGTAAAGGAAGATTCGCATACACTTTATGGTTTTATTGAAAAATCTGAACGAGAAATTTTTAGGTTGTTGATCTCGGTATCCGGTATTGGATCAAGCATTGCTAGAACCATGTTATCTTCACTTTCCCCACTGCAAATTAGGGATGCCATTGCCAATGGCGATGTGGCTATAATTCAATCCGTAAAAGGGATTGGAGCAAAAACGGCACAGCGTGTAATTTTAGATCTAAGGGACAAGGTATTAAAAGTCTACGATATTGACGAAGTTTCGCTCAATGCAAACAATACAAATAAAGATGAAGCGTTATCTGCTTTAGAAGTTCTAGGCTTCGCACGTAAACAGGCAGAAAGGGTTGTCGATAAAGTGCTTGCTCAAGATGCTTCTATAAGCGTGGAGGAAATAATTAAGCTCGCGCTCAAAAATTTGTAATTTTTTTAAAAAATAAGGGCGATTAAAAATCTTAAAACTTCTTTTAAGTATATCTTTCTATTCTTTACGTTTTTGGGAGGCATAAACTATGCTTCTGGTCAAGAAACGGAAGAGCAGGAGATAGATTCCGTAAAAACAGGATTTGAACTGGGTAAGATCCTAATCGAGAATCCGGATAGTATTGTATCCAAGTATATTTATGATCCAAAACTTGATCGTTATATCTATAATGAAAGTGTAGGCGATTTTAATATTGGCTATCCAATCATATTAACTCCTGAGCAATATTTTGAGCTTATTGAAAAAGAAGGGATCAAATCTTATTTCAAGGAAAAATCAGATGCCTATTCCGGTAAAAAAGCTGGCAGTGAAGAGGCACGTAAAAATTTGTTGCCCAACTTTTATGTAAACAATAATTTTTTTACTTCCATATTTGGGGGTAATACCATAGAAATTATACCACAAGGATCCGTGGCTATGGATCTTGGGGTAATATGGCAGAAAAATGATAACCCGTCCTTATCACCACGTAACAGAACCAATCTTTCTTTTGATTTTGACCAACGTATTAGTCTTAGTATGTTGGGTAAAATTGGTGAGCGGTTGCAAGTAAACGCCAACTATGATACGGAAGCTACCTTTGATTTTCAGAATATTGTAAAATTGGATTACACCCCAACAGAAGATGATATCATACAGTCTATTGAGGTGGGTAATGTTAATATGCCTTTGAACAGTTCTTTGATACAAGGAGCGCAAAGTCTATTTGGTGTAAAAACAAAATTACAGTTCGGCAAAACTTCGGTAACTGCCGTGTTTTCAGAGCAACGTTCACAAAACAATACCGTAGTTGCCCAAGGTGGTGGTACTTTGAATGAATTTTCATTGACGGCTCTGGACTATGATGAGAATAGACACTTTTTCTTGGCGCATTATTTTAGGGATAATTATGACCGCGCCCTTGAAACTTACCCTTACATTCAAAGCCAGGTACAGATTACACGTATAGAGGTGTGGGTTACCAATAGAAGCCAACAGACCTTAAATGTACGTAATGTTGTGGCTATACAAGATTTGGGTGAGGCAGATCCGGAAAATACAAGAATAGCACAAAACGGTGGTGGAGGAGCCGGTTTTTTTGATAGTAGTTTAAACTTTAGACCAAGAAACAGTGCCAACGACTACGACCCGGCTTTAATTAGCAGTGGTGGCGGTGCCTTAAATGATAATATTAGGGAAATTGCAACCGTGGAAAGTGGTTTTGATATTCCTGGTTATTCCGTTAATCAAGGTTTTGATTATGCTATTTTGGAGAATGCCAGAAAGTTGGAGCAAGGAAGGGATTTTGAGTTCAACTCACAATTGGGGTATATTTCATTGAACCAACGTTTAAGTAATGACGAAGTTCTAGGTGTCGCTTTTCAATACACCTACCAAGGCGAAGTATATCAAGTTGGGGAATTTGCCAATGGTGGACTAGAAGCCACTACTATCTCGCAAGGTGCTAATCCCATTATTGAGAATAATACATTGGTGCTTAAATTATTAAAAAGTAACATCACCAATATCAGTGATCCTATTTGGGATTTAATGATGAAGAATATTTATGCTACTGGTGCTTTTCGTTTAAGTGAAGAGGATTTTAAGCTGAACATTCTTTATTCTGATCCTACGCCAAGAAACTATATTACTCCAGTGGAAGAAGGTCCTGGGTCTGGTTGGCCAGAAGGTCTCGAAGAACGTATTTTGTTAAGTGTTTTTAATTTGGATAGGTTAAATGTCTATAATGACATACAGCCTGGAGGAGACGGTTTTTTTGATTTTGTACCGGGACAGACCATAGATATACAAGGTGGCCGTATCATATTTACCAAAGTAGAGCCGTTTGGTGAATTCTTATTCCAAGAATTGGAAAACGGAAACAGTGCTAGTTATGGGGACGAAACTTCTTATAATGCCAACCAAGAGAAATACGTATTCAAGGATATGTATGAATTGACCAAGGCGGCGGCATTACAGGATCCAGAGAAAAATAAATTCTTGCTAAAGGGTAAATATAAATCTGAAGGTAGTAACGGTATTCCTATTGGGGCATTTAATGTGCCTAGGGGTTCTGTTCGTGTTACCGCAGGTGGTAGACAATTGCAAGAAGGTATAGATTACACGGTAAATTATCAGGCGGGAACGGTGCAGATCTTGGACCCAAGTTTAGAGGCTTCTAATGTGCCGATCAATATTTCCGTAGAAAACAATGCCGTTTTTGGGCAACAGACCAGGCGTTTTACAGGAGTGAACGTAGAACATCAATTTACGGATAAGTTTGTTTTGGGCGCTACGTTATTGAACTTGAACGAAAGACCTTTAACGCAAAAGTCCAATTTTGGGGTAGAGCCTGTAAACAATACTATTTTTGGATTAAATGGAAACTTCTCTACTGAAGTACCGTGGTTAACTCGTATGGTGAACAAACTTCCAAATATAGATACCGATGTTCCATCAAACGTTTCTATTCGTGCGGAAATGGCCATGTTAAAGCCTAATTCTCCAAAAAATGCCAATTTTGAAGGGGAGACCACAACATATTTAGATGATTTTGAAGGCGCACAGGCATTAATAGATATACGTGCTTCTTTAGGTTGGTCAATTTCCAGTACACCTTTGGAATTCGGAAACGGGGGGCAACTTTACGGCAGTTCTCCAGAAGATCCTGATAATTTGTTAAATGGGTATGGCAGGGCCAAGCTTGCTTGGTATACTATTGATCCTATTTTCTATACCAATCAAAGGCCATCAGGAATCAGTGATGATGATATCTCAATTAATCCAACACGTAGGGTGTTTATTGATGAGGTTTTTCCACAGACCGATGTAGCCCAAGGGCAAACGCAGGTGCAGGGAACATTGGATATGGTTTACTATCCGGCTACAAAAGGACCTTATAACAATAATCCAAATTTTGAATCTGAATTGCCAAGCGATAAATGGGGAGGAATGATGCGTGCACTGAGCAGCACGGATTTTGAGCAGAGTAATGTGGAATTTGTTCAGTTTTGGGTCATGGATCCTTATGTTGATGGTATTTCCACAGGGGCTGGTGAATTGGTCATTAACCTTGGTAATATCTCTGAGGATATATTACGTGATGGAAAGAAACAATATGAAAACGGACTGCCCGGTGTGGACAGTAATGATTTTGTAGCGCCCACAACTTGGGGAGAAGTACCTGCTACACAATCCTTGGTTTATGCCTTTGACGCCAATGAACAAAATAGAAGTTTGCAGGATATTGGTTATGACGGATTAAACGATGTTAATGAAGCTGATGTTTTTACCAACAATGGAGGTGATGATCCTGCATTGGATAACTATCGCTATTACCTAAATAGAGAAGGTAGTATTTTAGAGCGCTATGTAGATTTTAACAGCCCAGAAGGTAACTCTCCTGTAGAGGTAACCAATACCAATAGGGGTTCTACCACCTTGCCAGATGTTGAGGATATAGATCGTGACCTTACCATGAATACGGTTAATAGTTATTATGAATACCGTATTCCTATTAGGCCCAATACTACTATTAACGATAAATATGTTACGGATATTAGAGAGGGGTTAGCTTCTGGTAATAGAATACCTAATGGAGACGAGGTTAATTACCGTTGGATCCAATATAAGATTCCGTTAAGTGATTTTACAGATGCTGTGGGCGGAATTACGGATTTTAGGTCCATTAGTTTCATGAGAATGTATATGACCGGGTTCAGTTCACCTACTGTTTTAAGGTTTGCAACGCTAGATTTGGTAAGGGGAGATTGGAGAACATATACCAAAACATTACAAGACCCTGATATAGATAACAATCCGGCAGATGATGGTACTTCATTAGATGTTAATACGGTTAATATTGAGGAAAATAGTAATAGAAGTCCCATTCCTTATGTATTGCCCCCAGGTGTTGTTAGGGAGCAATTGAATAATAACAATACGATCATCCGTCAAAATGAACAGTCACTTTCTTTATTGGTTGAAAATTTAGAGGCACAGGATGCCCGGGGTGTTTTTAAGAACCTTAATATAGATATCCGTCAGTATGAAAAATTAAAAATGTTCATGCATGCTGAAAAAATTGTGGATAGTGATTATGCAGATACGTCTACACCTTTGGTTGGTTTCTTAAGAATGGGTACGGATTTCTCCCAGAATTATTATCAAATGGAGCTTCCGTTGCAGTTTACACCTTTTGGTGCGGTTGCCGATACGGAAATATGGCCAGAAATTAATGAGTTGACCATAGCCCTTAGTGATTTGAACAAGGTAAAATCGCTATGGATTACAGGGGGCGAATTAAATGAAATGCGATTTTTTGAAATTGATAACGGTGAAGTGGTTCCCGTTGATGAATTTGATGTACGTACGCCGGGCAGGGTGCGTATAGGAATTAAGGGTAACCCGTCTCTTGGTAGTATCCGCAGTATTATGGTGGGTGTCAAGAATCAGGATAATTTGCCGGCCAGAGGTGAGGTTTGGTTCAATGAACTACGCCTTGCAGGTTTGGACAATAATGGCGGATGGGCCGCTGTAGCTTCCGTAGATGCCAATATTGCAGATTTTGCGAATGTTAGTGCTACGGGGAGCACCAGTACATCTGGTTTTGGTAGTATAGATCAAATGCCCAATGAACGGGCTAGGGAAGATGCCATATCTTATGATGTGGTAACCAATGTTAATGTTGGTCAACTGCTTCCAAAGCAATGGGGTATTCAAATTCCTTTTAATTATGGCATATCGGAGCAAGTGATTACGCCAGAATTTGACCCTGTTTATGACGATTTAAAGCTCAATGATTTAATAGATGCGGCGCCCGATCAAGAAACTGCAGATGAAATTAGGGAGCAGGCAGAGGATTATACCAAAAGAACAAGTATCAATGTCATAGGCCTACGTAAAGATCGTGGTGAAGAAGCCGATGCCAATTTTTACGATATAGAGAATTTTACATTTAATTACAGTTATAATGAAACCGATCATCGCGATTTTGAGATTGCACAGTTGCGTGACCAGAGCGTCAATACCGGTTTTGTTTATAACCATAGTTTTGAACCGGTAGAGGTTGCCCCTTTTGCCAAAAAAGATTCATTGTTTACAGGTAAGTACCTACAATGGTTAAAAGATCTGAACCTTAATTTATTGCCATCTACCATTGGGGTTAATTCAAATATCAACAGACAGTTCAACGCACAACGATTTAGGGATGTAAGGGAAGAGGGTGTAGATAGATTGGAGCTTCCAGAGCTTCAACAACGTAATTATTTGTTTAATTGGCAATATGCTATCAATTATAATTTGACCAAATCCTTACGATTAAATTTAACCGGGTCTAATAATAATATCGTTAGAAACTATTTTAATGAGGATGAGCCGGAAGATTCGTTCAATAGAATCGATAATACTTTGGGCTTGTGGGACGGTTTCTTTGATATAGGAGAACCAAATAGGCATTCACAACAAATGCAATTAAATTATGAAGTCCCGTTTGCCAAAATTCCGGCTTTGGATTTTATGAACACTCAATACACATATACCAGTAATTTTGATTGGCAACGTGGAGGAGATGCCATAAGGCAGGTTGTAGGGTCAGATATCAATACGGTACAAAATGCAAACACACATACCATAACTTCTTCGTTTACATTGCAGAAGTTTTATGATATGATCGGGCTTAAAAAGCGTTCAGCACCTAAAGCAGCTGCAGCAGGGCCAATTAGAAGAGACAAAGCTGGTGTGCCTGCAGAGGATCAGGAGAAAATCAAGGGCAAGACCAGTGATTTTTTCAATACGGTAGTAGATGTCGTTACTATGGTAAAAAGGTTAAATCTTAATTATAGCGAAAATAATGGTACGGTGCTCCCAGGGTATACCCAATCCGTAGGATTTATAGGTACGGCTAGACCAAGTGTTGGCTTTATTTTTGGTAGTCAGTCAGATGTACGGTTTGAAGCGGCAAGAAATGGTTGGCTTACATCGTTCCCTGAGTTTAATGAACAGTTTGTACAACGTACGAACAAACAGTTGAACATAACGGCAACGGCCCAACCTACCAGGGATATAACTATAGACCTAGTGGCAGACAGGCAGTATTCCAATAGTTATCAAGAGAATTTTAATGTGGTGGACCAGGAGTATAATGTTCAGTTGGGCAATACTTATGGTAGTTTCAGTATTTCTACTATGATGATCGGTACTGCTTTTGGTAAAAGTGATGAGTTTGATTCTGCCAATTTTGAGCAGTTTAAGGAAAATAGACTTACCATAGCCAACAGACTGGCTTTGGAAAATAATATTCCATTAAATGCAAATGGTGAATTTCCCGAAGGATATGGTAAAACACAGCAGAATGTATTGTTACCTGCATTTTTTGCGGCCTATACGGGTCAAGATGCTGGACGTGTAAACTTAGATACGTTTAGGGATATTCCAATTCCTAATTGGAGTATAAAGTACACAGGATTAATGAAGAATAAATGGTTTAAAAAGAAGTTCAAGCGTTTTTCATTGAGTCACGGTTACCGATCGGCCTATAGTATTAATTCTTTTCAGACCAATCTTGAAAAAGAGCAACTACGGAGCGATAGGAGAGATGACCCAAGTATTACCCTGACCGATGAGACCGGGAATATACTACCAGATTTAATTTTGAACAATGTAGTGCTTACCGATCAATTTAACCCTTTGGCGCGCGTAGATTTTGAAATGAAAAATTCTATCAGTGTATTGGCAGAGGTAAGGACAGATAGGGCCATGTCATTAAGTTTTGATAATAATTTAATGACAGAGATCAATGGTAAAGAATACACCGTTGGCTTGGGCTACCGCTTTAAGGATGTTAAATTTGTAACCAATATTGGGGGCAACAAAACAAGGTTAAAGGGCGATTTAAATTTAAAAGCAGATGTAACTCTAAGAGATAATCTTACTATTATTAGAAATTTGGATATAGATAATAATCAAATTACATCAGGGCAAAATTTAATGTCCTTAAAGTTTACCGCAGATTATGCATTAAGTAAACAGTTGAATGCCTTGTTTTTTTATGATCATTCATTCTCCCAGTTCGCGGTTTCCACAGCTTTTCCACAAACTACCATAAATACAGGGTTTACTATAAGGTACAATTTTGGTAATTAAGAAATTACGTGGGTAAATATAAATGGTGCTATAGTTAAGTTTTTAAAGGGGTAATTCATTAATTTATTTTTTTGATAACCTTAGCATAAAACTTTACATTTGCCGGAGTAAAAAATAATATCAAATAATGAACATACCAGCTGAATTAAAGTATACTAAAGACCATGAGTGGGTAAAAATAGACGGTGATATTGCAACTGTTGGCATTACCGATTTTGCACAAGGGGAGCTTGGGGATATTGTATATGTAGAAGTAGATACATTAGATGAGACCTTGGATCGCGAAGCCATTTTTGGCACTGTAGAGGCCGTTAAAACGGTTTCTGATCTTTTTTCGCCATTATCTGGTGAAATTGTGGAATTTAATGAGGCTTTGGAAGATGAGCCTGAACAAGTAAATTCTGATCCCTATGGTGCAGGTTGGATGGTGAAAATCAAGTTCACCAATGAGGATGAGATTAATGATTTATTAAGTGCAGATGCCTACAAAGAAATTATTGGCGGGTAAAAACCTTATTTATAAACTATTATTTATAAGCTGGATGATGTTCGTAACATTTTTCAGCTTATTTTCTTTTTCAGATGTAGATACCTCTGGGTTCAATATACCGCATATGGACAAAGTGGTGCATTTTACTTTTTACCTGGTTATGGTGGTCCTTGCCTATTTGGCCAAAACAAATGGCGGTGTTAAATTGTCTTCCTTTAAATGGGTAATAGGTATTATGATATTTGCTGTAGCATATGGCATAATTATTGAGGTATTACAGTATGTTGCAACTACAGATAGACATGGAGATATTTTGGATGCATTGGCAAATTCTTGCGGTGCTATCGTAGGAATGTTCTTCATACGAACACGGTTTTTTTCTAAGCCATCGTTAAAATGAAAATTTTAGTTGCATTTTTATGGATTAATTAGTTAAATTAGCAATCACTAAATTGAAAATATATGGAACCTAAAAAGAATCCTAAAGCGGATTTAACGAAGAACAGCAGCCTTTACTTTGTTATTGGATTGTTCGCGGTAATGCTATTTACTTACGTAGCGTTTGAGTGGAAAACCTATGATGAGGTTAATGATTATGATATTTCTATGAACGTAGATGACTTATTGGATGAAGAGGTTCCAATGACAGAACAAATTAAAACACCACCACCGCCACCGCCACCAGCTGCACCTGAGATTATTGAGGTAGTTGAGGATGAGGAAGAGGTAGAGGAAACTGTAATTGAGTCTACAGAAACTAGTCAAGAAGAAGAAATCGTTGAGGTTGAGGACGTTGTCGTAGAAGAAATTGAAGAGGATGTAGATGTACCTTTCGCGGTTATTGAAGATGTACCTGTATTCCCTGGTTGTGAAAACGATAGCGATAAAAGGGCTTGTTTCAATAGAATGATTCAAAAGCATATTGGTAAAAATTTCCGTTATCCAGAAATTGCTCAAGAAATGGGTGTTCAAGGTAGGGTAAGTGTAATGTTCGTTATCCAGAAAGATGGTAGCATTGGTAATGTTAGAATGCGTGGTCCTGACAAAAATTTGGAAAAGGAAGCGGCAAGAATTATTAATAAACTTCCTAAGATGACACCTGGTAAGCAAAGGGGAAGAGCGGTACGTGTACCATTTAGTATTCCAATTAACTTTAAATTACAATAGTAGTAGTTACTATTTTGAAATTATATAAAAATCCCGTGTTTATGACACGGGATTTTTTTTGCCTTTAATAATTAGTACTGTCTTTTTGTTTTCATAAAAGATTTTCATTGTAAGGTTATGTCTTAACTATAATCTGACTACATGCTTTTTAGTGTTAGCGTATTAAAAAATGGGTTATGGTTGCAGAAATATCTCTAGCGGGTTATCTTTGCAGACCTATTAATTAAATTATGAAAACGGCTGTGGGTTCGGCGAAAAATAATGTACTTACATTACTGTTTGCCGATTTTAAGGAGATTACCAAGGCTAGGTTGGCAATTAGTGTCGTTTTCTCTTCTATTGCAGGGTATCTTTTAGGAGCATATGAAGTACAATGGGTCCAATTACTATTATTGGCCTTTGGCGGCTATTGTATGGTAGGGGCAAGTAATGCGTACAATCAAGTCATTGAAAAAGATTTGGATGTTTTGATGAAGCGCACTAAAAATAGGCCGGTACCGTCAGGAAGAATGTCCGTAAATACTGCACTGACCATAGCAATTATCTTAACCTTATTAGGGGTTGTAGCACTTTATCAACTGAATCCTAAAACCGCCATGTTCGGGGCAATTTCCATCTTTCTATATACTAGTGTGTATACTCCCTTGAAAACCATTACCCCTCTTGCTGTATTTGTTGGTGCCATACCTGGGGCAATACCTTTTATGTTGGGGTGGGTGGCAGCAACCAATGATTTTGGGATTGAGCCTGGAACATTGTTCATGATACAATTTTTTTGGCAGTTTCCCCATTTTTGGGCATTAGGATGGATGTTGGATGAAGATTATAGAAGTGGCGGATTTAAAATGTTGCCAACGGGAAAAAAAGATGCGGCCACGGTATTACAGATTATTATGTATACCATATGGATGATGGTCATTTCCGTAATACCGGTATTTGGAATAACAGGAAGGTTACACCTATCTATCATAGCAGCGGTAATTGTGTTTATTATGGGGGCTATCATGCTAGGGTTTGCCTTTAAATTGTATAGGCAAAGGGATAATGCTTCGGCAAGAAAATTAATGTTGGCAAGCGTTAGCTACATAACGTTAATGCAAATTGTATATGTAATCGATAAATTTTTAGCTTAATATGGATTTAACACAAGGTACACCGGAGGAAAAAAATGCAAGGGCAAAAAAGATGATGCTTTGGTTTGGAATCGTAAGTATGATTATGAGTTTTGCGGGTTGGACAAGTGCCTATATTGTAAGTAGGTCTCGAGATGACTGGGCAAGTAACGTGGACCTTCCACAAGCGTTTTTTTATAGCACTATCGTAATAATTCTAAGTAGTATCACCTATTTTTTAGCTAAAAAATCGGTAAAGGAAGGAAAGGGCGGTAAGACAAAACTTTGGTTATGGATTACATTAGGTTTAGGTGTAGTATTTATTTCATTACAGTTTCAGGGCTTTTCACAATTAGTAGCTAACGGTTACTATTTTACAGGTCCAACGAGTAGTATTAAAATGTCATTTATATTTTTAATTGCCATGGTGCATATCTTGCATTTAGTTGCCGGTATTATATCCTTATTGGTAGTTATTTACAATCATGGAAAAGGTAGGTACACTGCCCAGAATTATTTAGGCTTGTCATTAGGGGCTACATTTTGGCATTTCTTGGATTTTCTTTGGTTGTACCTAGTCCTATTTATGACCTTTGTAAAATAAAAAGTGGTTCAGTTTAAGTTTTGGGCAAATTGCTCTTTTATATAGTTCAAAAAAATGTAAATTTGCTAAAGTTTTATTAAAACGATAATTAGTATATGAATTCTACGGTGACAACGGCAGAGGAAACAAACGTTTGGGGTGGTGGTAACCATCCATTGGGAGCAAGCTACGGTAAATTAATGATGTGGTTTTTCCTAGTATCGGATGCATTAACATTTTCAGGCTTTTTAGCGGCCTATGGTTTTTCAAGATTTAAATTTATTGAGACTTGGCCCATTGCGGACGAAGTGTTTACCCACGTTCCGTTCTTCCATGGTAACTATCCAATGATTTATGTTGCCTTTATGACCTTTATATTGATTATGTCTTCGGTAACCATGGTGTTGGCGGTAGATGCTGGTCATAAAATGAAAAAGAATGCCGTAATCTGGTATATGTTCGCCACTATTATTGGGGGTGCTATATTTGTTGGTTCTCAAGCATGGGAATGGGGAACTTTTATAAAAGGTGACCATGGAGCTTTGGAGACCAAAGGAGGTAGAATATTACAATTTGTTAAGGCTGATAGCGGTGAGCGCGCATCTCTTAGTGATTTTGCGGTAACCATTCCTGGTGAAAGAGTGGCTCATGAAAGAAAAAATGGTATTTGGTTCTTTGATGAAGGTGAACTTCCAAGCTATTCCTTAAATGAGGTAATTGAAGGTTTTAAGGCAGATCCTAATATTTTAATAAGAACGGAGTTGATCAACGAAGAAGGAGAAAAAACCCTTTTGGATAGGCAGGCATCATTGGCAAAATTGGCAGATGCAACCATGGTTGTAGAAGGAGCCAATTTAATTAGAAATGAATACGGCAGTAGACTGTTTGCAGATTTCTTTTTCTTTATAACAGGCTTTCACGGATTTCACGTATTTTCTGGTGTGGTAATCAATATCATTATTTTCTTCAATGTTATTTTGGGTACTTATGAAAGAAGGGGCCATTATGAAATGGTTGAAAAAATTGGGCTTTACTGGCACTTTGTGGATTTGGTATGGGTATTCGTATTTACCTTTTTCTACTTGGTTTAATTTAAGGCAACACATCAGTTCTTCTATAGTTATATTAAAAAGATTATATTAAAATGGCACACGGACATAAGTTAGAAATTTTTAGGGGACTAGTAAAGTTCAAGTCCAACACACAAAAGATTTGGGGAGTTTTAGCTTTTCTTACGCTAATTACGGCAGTAGAGGTTGTATTGGGTATAATTAAGCCAGAATCCTTGACGGATACCTATTTTCTAGGGATGAAGTTGATCAACTGGGTATTTATTATCCTTACATTGGTAAAGGCCTATTATATTGCTTGGGATTTTATGCACCTTAGAGATGAAAAGGCATCACTTAGAAGAGCAATTGTTTGGACACCAATATTCTTGATTATTTATCTTGTTTTTATATTGCTCGTTGAGGCGGATTATATTTACAATGTCTATAAGGATGGGTTTGTAAGCTGGAATTTCTAAGGTATAATTAACAGTATTAAAAGACGGTCTTAATACCGTCTTTTTTATTTTTGTATAGTTTCTTTTTTAAGCTGGCGTGGCAGTAAGACACTTTAATGTTTGCTAAACTCTCTTGACTAAAATATGAAAAAGACATTTATTCTTATTGTGTTGTTTGTGCTACCCATTGTGGCATATCTTTTTTTTGCCAGCGGTGTAAATAACTTTGGTAGACTACCCATACTTACGGAAAATATTAAGGAACTAAATGTAGAGGGTAGTGATATTAAATTTGAAGACCGTATTACTGTTTTGGGTTTTTTAGGCGGAAATGTCGAAAATAGAAAAGGTAATGCCTTTAACCTAAACCAAAAAATCTACAAACGCTTTCATGAGTTCAAGGATTTTCAATTTGTAATGCTTTTACCGTATGGAACGGAAGAAAGTACAGAGGAACTCAAAAATGAGCTTGCTACGCTTGCAGATGTAGAAAAATGGCATTTTGTGTTTAGTAGTCCTGAAATAGTTAAGGTTGTTTTTGAAAGCCTACAAACAGATATATCTTTAGATGCTGAATTAGGTACGCCATATGTATTCGTAATCGATAAGGATTTGGCGTTACGCGGTCGTACGGATGATGAGGATGAAGGAACTAAGTATGGGTTCAACTCCAGCTTGGTATCTGACCTGAACAATAAAATGGTAGATGATATTAAAATAGTTCTGGCAGAATATAGACTGGCCCTAAAAAAGAATAACGCGGAAAGAACCAAGTAATGAATAAAAAGTATACATATGTTTGGGTTTCTTTGATTGTTCTAATTTTTGGAATAATCGTTATACCTAAAATTGTAGATAGAATGTCTTCTGGTACAGTTGTTCAGAATGATAGGCTAAACGGAGCTGTACCTGAATCTGACGATGAATTGGGTTATATCTTATTGAATGGGCAAAAAAGGAAAGTGCCTTCTTTCTCGTTTATTAATCAGGATAGTGTTGTGGTTACGGATAAGGATTACCTTGGTAAGGTATATGTGGTAGATTTCTTTTTTACTAGATGTCCAAGTATTTGTCCGGTTATGACAACAAACTTGGTTAGTTTGCAGAATACTTTTAAAGATTCTAAAAATTTTGGTATTGCATCTTTTAGTATTACCCCAGAGTTTGATACCCCATCGGTTTTAAGACAATATGCCCAAAAATATGAAATAGATACTTCGGTCTGGAATTTGTTGACCGGAGATAAGGATGGTATTTATGAATTGGCTAATGCGGGCTTCAATATATTTGCAGCAGAAATGCCGGAAGTGCCAGGCGGATTTGAACATTCTGGTTTGTTTGCGTTAGTGGATAAAGAAGGATATCTTCGTTCCAGGATGGATAAATTTGGTAATCCTATAGTTTATTATAGGGGAGCAATACTAGAGCAGGATAAAACCAACGATCACGGTGAAACGGAGGAAATAAGTATTCTAAGGACCGATATTAAAAAATTATTACAGGAATAAGTAGAAAGTTATGCAAGGGAAGGTTACCGATGAAAAGAACTTTAATAGGATGATTACAGTGGTCTCCATTGTTATACCTATTGTTGTGGCTTTACTTTTTGGAATTAAAATACCCAATGTGGCTCCATTGTCTTTTTTGCCGCCCATATATGCGGGTATTAATGGTTTAACGGCTATATTGTTGCTAGTTGCGGTTTGGGCAATTAAAAACGGTAATCAAAAATTACATCAAAATTTAATGACTACGAATATCGTTTTGTCATTGCTTTTTTTAGTGATGTATATTGCGTACCACATGACTTCAGATTCTACCCCTTTTGGTGGTGATGGTTACATAGCATACATATATTATTTTATTCTTATCACCCATATTATCCTGTCCATAGCGTTAATTCCATTGGTTTTACGAACATATGCAAAGGCTTATTTGAAGAAATATGAAGCACATAGGTCGTTGGCCAAATATACTTTTCCTGTTTGGTTATATGTAGCCGTAACCGGGGTAGTGGTTTATTTAATGATATCTCCATATTATGCGTACTAAAAAAACTTTATTGCTCTTGATTATGGCTTTTTTGGCTTTCACTATAGATGTGGAGGCACAATGTGCAATGTGTAGGGCGGTTTTAGAAAGTGAATCTACCGGTAAGGCAGCGGAAGGTATTAATAATGGTATAGTTTATTTAATGGCCGTGCCCTATGTATTGGTAGCTGGTCTGTTTTATTTTATCTATAGAAAAATGCGTACAACTTAGTATGCACAAATTTTTTACATTTTAGGTGTAACAAAATTTATATTGGTTAGTCTTATAGATGTACAATAGCCATATTGTATTCATCAATCAATCAAAACTAATCAATCATATGTTCGATCTAGAACGTTGGCAAGAAATTTTTGATACCATACGCAAAAATAAACTGCGCACTTTCCTAACGGGTCTTTCCGTAGCTTCTGGAATATTTATTTTAGTTATTTTATTGGGGTTTGGACAAGGTATGCAAAACGGTATTGCCAAGGAGTTTGAACAAGACGCGGCTACCAGTGTTTGGGTATGGCCAGGAGTTACTACAAAGCAGTATAAAGGAATGAATCCTGGTAGAAGAATACAACTGCGCAATGAAAATTATGATTTTGCCGCTGTATTATTGGCCGATAAAATTGAGAACAAATCCCCTCGTTTATTCGTAAGAAATTCTTTTGTCAATTATGGCAAGGAATCTTTGGCGTATAATGTACAAGGTGTAAGTGGCCAATTCCAGTTTATAGAAAATGAATTTATGTCGCAAGGAAGGTTCCTTAACCAGCAAGATGTGGACTTAAAATCAAAAGTGGCCATAATTAGCAATAAAATTAAACGGGAGGTTTTTAAAGGAGATAAAAGCCCAATTGGCGAAATTTTGGATATCTCCGGTATTTCATTCAAAATTGTTGGGGTGTATGGCGATGTTGGCGGAGAAAGGGAAGAGGACCGCATATATATCCCCATCAGTACCGCGCAACAAGTTTTTAATGGTGCGGACTTCATCAACAATTTAGCCTATACATTGCCACCGGCAAAGGATTTTGAAACTGCGGTTGCACAATCTATTCAGTTTAAAAATGCAATAAAGTCGTACTTGCAACAAGCACATACCGTGGCACCTGATGATACCAGTGCCATACAGGTCTATAATCCTATGGAAGAGGCCAAACGTTTCTATTCCTTAATGGGCGGAATAAAGTTTTTCTTTTGGTTTGTTGGTGTTTGTACCATAATAGCTGGAATTGTAGGGGTCAGTAATATAATGCTAATCGTGGTAAAGGAAAGAACTAGGGAAATTGGAATTAGGAAGGCCTTAGGGGCCAAACCTTGGTCCATAGTTGGTATGATTTTACATGAAGCTATTTTTATAACGGCAATAGCTGGTTTTTCCGGTCTTATTCTGAGTATGGGGCTATTGGAATTAGTGGGTCCCCATTTAGAGATAGATTATATACTTAATCCCTCCGTAGATTTCAAAGTGGCCATGACTACTGTAATAGTGCTGGTGGTGGCGGGTGCTATCGCAGGTTTTTTCCCTGCATGGAGGGCGGCCAAGATTCATGTAATTGAAGCCTTGCGTGATGAGTAACAAAATGATATTGGATACCATAGTGTATTTAAACCTAAAATTTAAATAATTCAAAAATGTTCAACCGTGACCGTTGGAAAGAAATAATGGAAGTTTTGTCCGGGAATGTCTTTAGGACATTAGCTACTTCTTTTGGTGTAGGTTGGGGTGTCTTTATACTGATTATTCTATTGGCCGCTGGTAAGGGGCTAGAGAATGGTATACGTGCAGATTTTGGGGATATAGCCACCAATACCATGTTCATGTGGTCACGAAGTACAACAATGCCCTACAAAGGTTTGCCTAAAGGTAGACAGTTTAGATTTAAGATAGAAGATGTACAGGCCATACGGGATAATGTTCCTAACCTGCGCTTTATTTCCCCTCGCAATCAATTAGGAGGATTTGGCGGTGGCAACAATGTGGTAAGGGGGCTTAATGTGGGGGCGTTTAATATTTATGGCGATTATCCTGAAATTATTCGCCAAGAACCCATGACCATTACCTCGGGTAGATTTTTAAATCAGAATGATATAGAGGATAAAAGAAAAATTGCCGTAATAGGGGATGGGGTACAAAATGAGCTTTACGATAAGGGTGAGCAGGTCTTGGGAACCTATATTAAAATTCAAGGGGTAAACTTTATGGTCGTAGGTACCTATAAAAAGAAAACGGAAGGTGGGGAAGAAGGGCAAAAGGAAATATTTGTTCCTTTTACAGCCTTTTCCCAAGCATTTAATATGGGGAATAATGTGGGATGGATGGCCATAACTGCTGAAGATGGCAGCTCAATTAGTGATTTAAAGGAAAAAATTGTAAGTGTGGTTAAAGAAAAGCGGCGTGTTCATCCAGATGATAAACGGGCTGTGGGCTACTTTGACCTTTACGAACAATTTAATAGGGTCGAGAGTCTCTTTGGGGCATTGCGCTGGGTGGCTTATTTTGTTGGAGTACTTGTTTTATTGTCCGGAATAATAGGGGTAAGTAATATTATGTTGATCGTAATAAAGGAGCGTACCAAGGAAATAGGTATACGCCGCGCCTTGGGAGAAGCACCTTGGTCCATAAAAAAACAAATACTTATGGAGTCTATTTTCTTGACCATAATTTCCGGTATGATCGGTATTGTCTTTGGCGCTTTATTTATATATGGGGTAAACGCGGTATTGGATTCGGTAGGACCGGTAGATATGTTCATTAACCCAAGTGTAAGTTTGGGCGTGGTATTGAGTGCCTTGGTCATCTTGGTATTTTCAGGGTTGCTTGCAGGTTTTATTCCTGCCCAAAGTGCTATTAAAATCAGGCCAATTGAAGCCTTAAGAACAGAATAAAAAATATTTAAAAAAATATAACCAATCAAAAAATGAAAAAATCAGTTACTATCATCATTCTTTTATGCATCGTTTTGGCCTTTGGTGGGTCTATGTATTATTTATATCAAAAAAACGCTGAAGATCCTGTTGTTTATCAAACAGAAGAACCATCCAAGCAGACCATTATTAGAAAAACGATGGCCACTGGTAGTATTTTGCCCTTGGAAGAGGTGTTGATCAAACCCAATATTTCTGGAGTAATAGATGAAATATTTGTAGAAGGGGGCGATTATGTACAATCTGGGGATTTGCTATGTACCATAAAAGTGGTGCCTAACCTAAGTGCATTGAACGACGCCAGAAACAATATAGATGAAGCAAAAATTAGCTTGGACGATCAAACAAGAAATTTAAATAGGCAAAAAGGTTTGTTTGAAAAGGGAGTTATTTCCAAAGTGGACTTGGAACGTGCAGAGGTTACTTATAATCAAGCAAAACAATCTTTTGCTGCCGCCAACAAACGCTTTGATATTATTAAGACCGGAACAACGGCTGGTTATGGTAACGCTGCAAATACGCAAATAAGGGCTACGGTTAGTGGAATGGTCCTGGAAGTACCGGTAGAAGTTGGTAACCAGGTCATAGAAAGCAATAATTTCAACGAGGGTACCACTATTGCTGCAATTGCAGATGTGGACAAAATGATTTTTGAAGGCAAGGTAGATGAATCTGAAGTAGGTAAAATAAAGGAAAATCTACCCCTGGAAATTACGGTCGGAGCCATAGAGGATAAGGTTTTTGATGCAGTATTGGATTATATAGCCCCAAAGGGTAATGAAGAGAACGGTGCAATACAGTTTGAGATTAAAGGCACACTTAAAAAACAGGATAGTGTGTTCATAAGGGCCGGTCTTAGTGCCAATGCCTCAATTATACTTGCTCGTGCAGATAGTGTTTTGGCGGTAAAGGAAGCTTTGGTTCAATTTGATGATCAAACTAAAAAACCATTTGTAGAAATAGCTACCGGTGAACAAAAGTTTGAGCGTAAGGATGTTGAGCTGGGTATTAGTGATGGTATTTATGTTCAAATAAATTCAGGAATCAATGAGGGCGATAAAATCAAGGTTTGGAACGAAGTAAAACCAGATGAATTTGCCCAAAATTAAAAAATATAAAAAAATATAAGAATTGATGTAACAATCTTATCCCCATACAGTCTAATGAAAAGACAATGCTTAGGATTGTTCAAAACCATAACCAACATGATTCAAATTAAAGATCTTCATAAGTCCTATAAAATGGGCAAAAACTCACTTCACGTTTTAAAGGGAATAAATTTTAATGTTGAGGAAGGTGAATTGGTAGCAATTATGGGTTCATCCGGTTCCGGGAAATCAACACTGTTGAATATCCTTGGGATGTTAGATAGCTCGGATACTGGGGAGTATGTATTGGACAATGTCCCTATTAAAGATCTTAACGAGACCAAGGCCGCAAGGTATAGGAACAAATTCTTGGGCTTCGTTTTTCAGTCCTTTAACTTAATTAATTACAAAAGCGCCGCAGAGAATGTTGCATTGCCCTTGTACTATCAAAAAGTACCCAGAAAGGAGCGTCAGGAAAAAGCATTAAAATATTTGGAACAAGTGGGGCTTAAGGAATGGGCATCCCATTTACCCAGTGAGCTTTCTGGTGGTCAAAAACAACGTGTGGCCATAGCTAGGGCATTGGCCGCCGAACCTAAGGTACTACTTGCCGATGAGCCTACCGGGGCATTGGATAGTAAAACATCTTATGAGGTTATGGACTTGATACAGAAAATTAACGATCAAGGAAATACTATTCTAATAGTTACGCATGAACCGGATATTGCAGATATGTGTAAGCGTATTGTGCATTTAAAAGATGGGGTGATCATTGAAGATAAGAAAATTGAACAGGTAAGGGCAGAACAATATGTTTGATCGCGATATTTGGCAGGAAATTTATCACAGCATTAGCAATAATAAGTTGCGTACATTTTTAACGGGTTTTTCCGTGGGGTGGGGTATTTTTATTCTTGTAATGTTGCTAGCTAGCGTAAATGGAATGCAGAACGGTTTTACTATGCAGTTCAGTGATGATGCAACCAATTCAATTTTTATACGTACAGGAACTACCTCCATGGCCTATGGGGGCTTTGAGGCCGGCAGAAGAGTACAGTTGACCAATGATGATATTAATTATATAAAGCGCAGCTTTCCAAACGATATTGAATACATTAGCCCAAGGGTATACCAAAATACTTCAGCGCGTTATAAGAGTGAGACCGGTTCTTACAATATACAGGCGGTTTATCCGGATCATCAGGCCATAGAGAAAACAATTGTTAATAAAGGTAGATATATCAACACCAATGATTTGCTCAATGCCTCTAAAGTGGCGGTTATTGGAAGAAAAGTAGAGGAAGACCTTTTTAAAGGGGAAGATGCCATAGGTAAATTTGTGGAGTTCAACGGCTTACCGTTTAGGGTCATTGGCACATTTACAGATGATGGGGATGATAATGCGGAGCGTGGAATCTATGCCCCTACCAGCACCTTTCAAAAAATGTACGGGCAAACGGATCATATTGATCAGATATCCTTGACCTATAACCCCACTTACGACCTTACCAAAGCCTTGGAATTTTCAGAACGTTTGGAAAGTGTTTTTAAACGTAGGTTTAAAATAGCTCCACAAGATCAAGCCGGACTACGTATTTTTAATTATGCACAAGTTTTTGAAGATATCAGCAACTTTACCGGTGGTTTGGATATTGCCGTAATCATTGTGGGCTTATTAATATTGTTGTCGGGTATTGTAGGTATTGGCAATATCATGGTATTTATTATTAAAGAACGTACTAAAGAAATTGGCGTTAGAAAAGCGCTGGGCGCAGAACCTTGGTCTATTATTAAATTGGTTTTGTTTGAATCTGTTTTTATTACGGCCCTATCCGGTTTTATAGGCTTGGGTATTGCTACGGCTTTATTAACGGCAGTAGGCCCCAGTATACAGTCTGGTGCATTTGCAAATCCGTCGGTGAGCATGTCCATTGTAGTAACGGCAACAATAATATTAGTGGTAGCGGGGGTATTGGCAGGTCTAATACCGGCTATGAAAGCAGCAAAGGTTAAACCAATTGTAGCGTTAAGCGATAAATAATATGTGGATTCTAGATAAAGATTTATGGTCGGAAATTTTTGCCACTTTGGGCAAGAATCTTTTTCGCACTTTTTTAACCATGCTGGGCGTTATTATCGCCATGATTATCCTGGTTTTGCTTTTGGGCGGGGCAAACGGTATGAGCAATGGATTTCAAAAAATATTTGCGGGTACGGCATCCAATAGTCTTTTTATATGGAGCCAAAGTACTTCTGAACCCTATAAAGGGTTTGAAAGAGGTCGTAGAATTCAATTTAAATTGGAAGATGCTACCATTTTAAAAGAGCAGATAAAAGAAATAGAAGTTTTGGCCCCGCGTATTGAACTAGGGAGTCATAGAGGCATAGTCACGGTTTATAGAAATGGGTTGACCAGTGGTTCCTCGGTTTATGGCGATTATCCCAATATTGACGATATCATGAAGAAAAAACTTGTAGAGGGCAGGTTTTTGAACGAAAATGATATGGCAGATTTTAAAAAGGTATGTGTTATAGGCGAAGAGACGTATAAACTACTTTTTGAAAAAGGTGAAAATGCCATTGGTGAAGATGTAAGGATAAACGGAGTATTCTTTAATATCGTTGGTATTTACAAGCCCAACCAAAATATTAACATTGATGGTGAAAATTCGGTATATATTCCTTTTTCCACCTTTCAAAAAGCATTTGGATCTGGGGATAGAATGGGTTGGATGGCAATTTCGGTTAAGCCCGATGTAAAAGTGCCTTTGGTAGAAAATCAAATAAAAAGATTACTAAAAAATAAATATGATATTAACCCTATAGACGAAAGGGCCATAGGAAGCTTTGACCTGTCCGAGGTATTCAATAATGTAACATCCTTTACCTCAGTATTGCAAGGGGTATCCTTTTTTGTAGGCATACTAACCTTACTGGCCGGTGTTATTGCAATAAGTAATATTTTATTGATCACCGTAAAGGAGCGCACAAAGGAAATAGGAATTCGCCGTGCATTGGGGGCAACCCCACGTGTCGTAAAAAGGCAGATAGTGTTAGAGTCTATTGTCATTACCGTATTTGCAGGATTTGTTGGTTTTGCCATTGCTGTAGGTTTTCTGGCCATTGGCAATAGTATGATAGGAGAAAATAGTGATGTACCCTTTTATAATCTAATGATCAGTATACCTCAATTTATAGTATCCTTTGTGTTAATGGTAGGTCTAAGTGTTTTAATAGGCCTTATACCGGCTAATAGGGCAATTAGAATTAAACCGATTGATGCATTACGGGAAGAATAACGAACCAGAAAATAGAAAATAAATAACAATCAAATAGTTGAGCATGAACAAGTATGTAAAGTACGGATTACTAGGAGTGGCAGTAATAGGAATATTGGCTGCGGTGGTCTATTTTTTAAAGAAAAATAGTACTCCTCTAAAAACATATGAAACAGAGCAAGTTGAAAAGAGAGACATTGTAAATAAGGTCGTGGTTACCGGTAAGGTTATCCCAGAAGATGAAATTGAGATCAAGCCTCAAATTTCCGGTATAATAGAAAAGGTGTATTTAGAAGAAGGTGCGCAGGTAAAGGCGGGAGATTTAATAGCAACTATTAAAGTGGTGCCCAATGAGCAGTCTCTGAACCAGGCAAAAGGGCGAGTTAGCAATGCTAAAATTGCGTTAGGGAATACCAAGGTAGAATATGAGAGAAACAAGACCTTGTTTGACAAGGGTGTGATCTCCAGTCAAGATTTTAATACCTTGAAGTTAAGATATGATCAAGCTGTACAAGAACTGGAGAATGCACAGGCCGACTATCAGATTATTAGAGTAGGTTCCGCAGGAGGTTCTTCTAGTGCCAATACTAATATTAGGGCAACGGTTACTGGAACTTTATTGGAGATTCCGGTTGAGGTAGGTGATCAAGTTATTGAAAGTAACAATTTTAACGACGGTACCACTATTGCTACTATTGCAGATATGTCCAAAATGATTTTTGAAGGGGAAGTGGATGAGGCCGAAGTAGGAAAATTAGAAGTAGGTATGCCTTTGGAAATAAGTATGGGAGCTCTACAAGACGAAACTTTCAAGGCCAAACTAAAGTTTATAGCTCCAAAAGGAGTTGAGGAAGAAGGAGCCGTACAATTTAAGATAGAAGGTGATTTGGTGGTAACGGATAGTACCAATGTAAGGGCTGGCTACAGTGCTAATGCCGCCATTGTCCTAGAGGAAAAGAAAGATGTACTTTCCATCAAAGAGGCATTGCTACAGTTTGATAAGGAAACCAACAAGCCTTATGTAGAAGTTGAAACCGGGGAAAATCAATTTGAAAAGAAAGAATTGGAATTAGGGGTTAGTGATGGTATCGATGTAGAAATTTTATCGGGAATCGATGAAAATGCCAAAATAAAAATTTGGAACAAACTAGATGCCAAGAGCGATGATAATGGTGGCAACCAATAAGTATATACTCAATCAAATCAAAAAACGAATCGTGTAGTCAAACCTAGGTTTGGTTCAAAAAAGAAAACAAATGAAAGTAAAAATAACAGGATTACTACTATTATGCTCTATAGTGCTGGGTATGGCCCAACAGAAGAAGTGGACACTAGAAGAGTGTGTTTTATATGCTGTCGAAAACAACTTAACCGTAGCGCAAGCTGAATTAAATTTAGAAAATGCAAGAATTGATCAATCAGATGCCATGGGAGCTCTATTGCCAAACTTAAATGGATCTTTGAGTGCTTCTGCTAATACAGGTTTGGCATTGGATCCCACAACAAATAATTTGGTTTCTGCAACAATATTTTCTGCTTCGGGCAATATGACCTCATCGGTTACATTATTTGATGGTCTTAGAAATTATAACCGAATAGAGAGAGCAAAGCTCAACGTAATTAGAGGTCAGTATCAATTAGATGATTTTAAAGATGATATAAAGTTAAGCGTTGCTAATGCGTACCTTCAGGTGTTGTCTAACAAAGAATCTCTTAAAGTTCTTAAGGCACAGAATGCAGTATCCTTACAAGATTTAGAACGCACCAAGGAATTGGTAAATTCTGGAGTAGTGCCCCGTGGTGATTTGTTGAATATTGAGGCTACGGTAGCAGATCAAGAGCAACAGATTGTAAATTCAGAGAGTATGATACTAATATCTAAAATAAGTTTGGCACAAATGTTAGGTATTACAGATTATGAGAATTTTGATATTGCAGAAGAAGAGTTTGATATACCGCCTTCTGATATTTTAGGAAATTCAGCAAAGGTTATTTTTGATAAGGCATTGACCTTTAGAAATGATATAAAGTTTGCTATGTCCGGGATAGAATTAGCTCAAAAAGACTTAGAGATTGCTAAGGGTGCAAGATATCCAAGTGTTGGAGCTTTTATTAATTATAATACCAGATATTCTGATCAAAATAATGACCCATTTACTGGGGAGGCAATTCCGTTTAAAGATCAGTTATATATCAATGATGGTATATCTTATGGCGCTCAAATGAGTATTCCTATTTTTAATGGTTTCAGTGTTAGAAATAATATAAAAAGGGCTAAAATTACAGTTGATCAGGCTAGAATCGATTATGAAAGATCCATATTGGAATTGGAGACAGATGTAAATCAAGCTTATGTCAATGTAATCAGCTTTTATAAGGCGTACGAGGCAGCAGAAAAAACATTGGAGGCAAGACGTTTAGCTTATCAATACTCTAAAGAACGTTTCGATGTTGGATTGATGAATTCTTTTGATTTTAGTCAAGAACAATCAAGAGTTGATAATGCTGAAGCAGAAGTGGTTAGAACAAAATATGATTACATCTTCAGATTAAAAATATTGGAATTCTACTTTGGTATTCCTATTTCTTTAGAATAATACAAACCTTAAATAGTTTAATAGCCCGTAATATTTACGTATTACGGGCTTTTTCATTTTATAGGAAGTAATACCTTTGCAGTATGGGCTTAATTTTAAATTTAGAAACATCTTCTACCAATTGTTCCGTATCCATAGCTCGTAATGGAAAAATTCTCGCAATCAGGGAATTGAATTCGGCCAATTATTCGCACGCTGAAAAATTACATGTATTTATAGAAGAGGTAACGCAAGAAGCTTGTTTGAAAATGGAAGATTTAGAGGCTGTAGCGGTCAGTAAGGGTCCTGGGTCTTACACCGGACTTAGAATAGGGGTTTCTGCGGCCAAAGGTTTGTGTTATGCTTTGGGCATACCTCTTATTTCTATTGCTACTTTAGCGAGTATGGCATCGCAAATAGTAGATAGGCAAAATAATATGGTTATCATTCCGGTGTTGGACGCCAGACGGATGGAGGTATATTCCGCAGTTTTTGATCATGAAATGAATCAAATAAGAGAAACCAAGGCTGAAATTATCGATGAACATTCTTTTCAAGATTTTTTGGTGGAGAAGCAAGTTCATTTTGTAGGCAGTGGAGCTGAAAAAATCAAAGAAGTAATCTCTACAGGTTCAAGTTTATTTCACACAGACGTGGTTCCTTCTTCTAAAGAAATGGCAACACTTTCGTTTAAAAAGTATAAAGAACAGCAATTTGAAGATGTAGCTTATTTTGAACCTTATTATTTAAAGGATTTTGTCTTACAGACCAAAAAGGTAGCGAATACCTAGTCTATTTTGTTTAGAGCATTGTTGTGTCCTTGTCTAAAGTGTTATAATAATTTAACAGCTTGATGATATCCTCCTTTGATCTCATATTTAGGTCTTTATCCTTGATGTATTTTTTTATATCATTGGTATCGTCATTCAAAAATTTTAAGACGGATTTTTTGTTCAATTTAATTGCCGTTGCTGGTTGATCGCCTTGCTGTAGATAATATTCGGTAACGTCTAAATACTTTGCGGGTTTATATACATCATAACCATTTTCAGGATTTTCTGCTTGTACGAATATTTTTTTTGGTCTTATTAACAAGCGCGTATATCCTTCGTTCAGCGGATTAAAATATCCTGCCTTTACCTGGCCCATACTTTTATAATTTCTGACCATATACAAAGTGCCATCAATATCGGCAATGATGTTTTCTCTTCTTAATAACGCACGTACGGAGCCATTTTCATTTTTTATTTCTATGACATCATGATATGCATCATACCTCATTAAACCATCATTTTTATGAGTACCGTTAATGATAGTGGTTCCTTTTTTAAAAAGTTCGTTTACATAGGGTGAGCCTTCAATAGGAACTTCGTAATAAGACCTACCCATCTGTGCAGTGGTCATAAGTCCATTTGACGTTCCAATGGGTTGCACGCTTTGGGCAAAAGAAACTTGCGCTACGAATATCAGGAAAGTAAATAATTTGTACATAATATCGTATTTCATTAAAAATACAAATTAATACGTTGATTTACAATGATTTGAAAAAAAACCTCCGTATGGAAGTTTAAGATAAACGCCGTGAATTATCCTTTGACCTGAGTAACTACTCGTTGCGGGAACGGGATTTCAATGCCGGCAGCATCAAACCTATATTTTATTTCTTCCAGTACATAAAAATGTGCGGCCCAGAAATCAGAATTATTGGCCCAGAAGCGTAACGTTAGGTTAACGGAACTGTCTGCCAATTCCCCTACATAAACTTCAGGGGCAGGTTCTTTAAGGATGGTTTCTCGTTCTTTGCAAATAGCAAGCATAATTTCCTTTGCTTGTTTAATGTTGGAACCATATCCTATGCCCACGTCAATTTTATCTCGTCTAGTGTTCAAGGCATTATAATTAACAATGGTATTATTAGAGAGTTGTCCATTGGGTATAACGGCAATCTGGTTTCCAAAGGTGCTTACTTTTGTTGTAAAGATGGAAATTTCCCTAACCGTACCGTCTACACCTTGCGCTGATATAAAATCACCGATCCGGAATGGTTTAAATAGCAATATAAGCACCCCACCCGCAAAATTGGCTAATGACCCTTGTAATGCCAAACCTATTGCTAGACCGGCAGAGGCTAGGATAGCCACTAAAGATGTGGTCTGCACCCCTAATTGGGTGATTACCAAAACAAATAGGATAATTTTTAAACCAATACTTATAAAACTTTGTAAGAACGTTTCCAAAGCAAGGTCATAATCTTTTCTAAGGAAGAATTTGCGAACCATTTTATTGATGAAGCGTATAATATACGTTCCTAAAACCAGTAAAATAATGGCAATTACTACATTGGGCAATACTGCCCACATCCATTCCAACGCTTTATCTGCATGTTCTTGAAGATTCATGATCTTATCCATAACTCGTGTAACTTTTTTATTTTTTAAAACTTACCAGGAAATTTTATTTGGTACAAATGGGCGGAAAATTTTTTAAGGAAATTTATGTGATTAATTTCATTGCCTCCTCAACACCTTCTATGGGTAGGTGACAAGTACCATTTTGGCAAACATAAATCAATGTTTTATTTTCAACATACCTATTTTTAAACAATGAAAACTCACTGGATTTTGCATCTGAAGCAGCAAAGATAGTATTTGGCATATAGCTCTTTTGCATTTTTTTGCATATGCGTTCATAATTTTCACCTATAACGACCACTTCATAGAATTTTTCATTTATTAATGATAAAATATGAAGCCAATTTGCGTGATTCTGTGGGCGTTCCTGTATGGTTTTATACAGGGTTTTCGTTATTTGGTCTAATCTTTTTTGATATATATCCTCTGGATAGTACTTAGATAACTTAAGAAGATTAAGAGCCATAATGGAATTGGACGACGGTATAACATTATCCGCAACTTCAATTGTATTTCGTATTAACTTATTTTCTTTGTTAGATGTGAAAAAGAAAAGTCCGGTTTCGGTATCGGAGAAATGATCAATTACATAATTGGTTAACCGTAAGCTTTCGTTTAGCCATTTTTCATCGAATGTAATTTCATATAACCCTATAAATGCCTCTATTGTAGATGCGTAATCTTCTAGAAAGCCATAAATGGTGCTTATACCGTTTTTATGATTATGATACAGACCACCATCTTCCAAACTCATATTATCTAAGATAAAATCAGCATTTTTTAAAGCGAGTTCTTTATATTTTTCCTTTTCTAAATACCGATAGGCATCTGTAAGACCTTTTAATGCAAGTCCGTTCCAGGAACTTAATATCTTATCATCTAATCTTGGTTTTTTACGTTTTGCCCGTTCTTTTTTCAACAGGGCAAGAGAGTTTGAAATGATTTCTTTCAATTCTATTTTAGAAATGGAATGCTTCATGGCAATATCCAAAGCTTCCCCATCTCTTATTAATACATAATTGTCCTCTTCCCAAAAGCCATAAGAGTTGATGTTGAAATAATCGGCAAAAATGGGATAATCACTCTTTAATATGTCTTTTAATTGATTTTCTTGCCAAACATAATATGCGCCTTCTACTAATTTGTTATCCGTAGTTAAACTATCGGCATCTAAGGAAGAATAAAATCCGTATTTTTTGTCAAGCAGTTCTTCTTCAATAAAAGTAACACAATCTTCTACAATGCTTTTGTAAAGCTCGTTTTTGGTAGCGGCATAGGCGTTGGAATACAGACTGATCAATAGCCCGTTGTCATACAGCATTTTTTCAAAATGGGGAACATGCCATTTGGTGTCGACGGAATATCGAGAAAAACCACCACCTACATGATCAAAAATTCCGCCCCATGCCATTCTGGTCAATGTGGTATTCACATATTCAAGAATATTTTCATCTTCCCTAACGTGCGAATAATGCAGAAGAAAATTAAGGTTCACTGGCATCATAAACTTAGGTGCTCGCTTATATCCGCCTAAAAATGTATCGAAATAGTTAGACCAATCGGCAACCATATGATCTATTTCCTCACTTTTAATTACGTCTTGATTGTCTTCTGTAACTATTGCATTAATCTCCTTAAGCCCATGTGCCATATTTTCGGCATAGCCAATAACTTTCTTTGGGTCTTCTATATATAATTGTTGCAGTTGGTTCAGCACCTGAATCCAATCTTGTTTTTTTACATAGGTAGCGCCCCAAAAAGGTCTGCCATCTGGTAGTGCTAGTATATTTAATGGCCAGCCGCCACTACCGGTCATCATTTGTAGTGCATCCATATAAATATAATCAATATCTGGCCGTTCTTCCCTATCAACTTTTATATTGATGAAATGTGCATTCATGGTCTCTGCAACTTCTTCATCTTCAAAACACTCATGCTCCATTACATGGCACCAATGACAGGCTGCATAGCCAATACTGATCAGTATTAGTTTGTTCTCATCTTTTGCTTTTTGCAAAGTGGCATCGTTCCAAGCTTCCCATTGTACGGGATTGTGGGCATGCTGCAACAAATACGGACTGCTTTCTTTTATAAGATTATTGGTATGCTTTTGTGGAACGGGCATATTTTGGATTTTAATTTTGAGACAAAAAAAAGCGCCGGAAGGCGCTTTTCTAAATGCTTGTTATCAATTATTTCACTTCAAAAGTGATTTTTACATTTACTCTGTAATTTTTGATTTTTCCATCTTCAACGGTTGCACTTTGCTCGTTGATATATACAGACTTGATATTTTTAACTGATTTAGATGCTTCTGCAACTGCTTGCTTTGCTGCATCTTCCCATCCGTTGTCAGAATTTGCTAAAATTTCGATTACTTTTAAAACTGCCATAATTAATGATTTTTAGATTTCCTACAAGTTACAAAATTAGAAGGCAATCTTTAATTCATTTAAATGGATAATTAGCCGTTAAGCGCAACCACCTCATTTACCTTTTCTCCCATCATATTTTTTAACATGGTTTCAATGCCGTTTTTAAGGGTAAATGTTGATGAAGGACATCCGCTACAAGCTCCTTGAAGAATAACATTTACCGTTTTTGTATCCGTATCATAGGATTTAAACAAAATATTACCGCCATCACTGGCAACGGCAGGTTTAACATATTCCTCTAAAATATCCACAATCTCTTGGGAAGTTTCATCCAAATCCTCTGTAGGCTGTGTGGTTATTGTCTCAGAAACCTGTTTTGGGTCGTTAGATTTGGCGTTGTCCGCCACTATTTCTTTGCCCTCTGCAATGAAATTGCGAATAAGCTCACGAAGTTCTATGGTAATATCTTCCCATTCCGCAACTTCAAATTTTGAAACGGAAACATAGTTCTCATCAATAAAAACTTGCTTTACAAAAGGAAATTGGAACAAGGCCGTTGCCAATTTGGAATCTCTTGCCTCATCTATATTTTTAAATTCAAAAGCGGCTCCTACAATTTTTTTACTGGCTACAAACTTCATGGTAGAAGGGTTTGGTGTAACCTCGGCATAGACGGTAACAGGAATAGGCTTATTCATATCTTCCTCTATTACTATGGGCTCCCCCGCGTTTAGATATTCAACCAATTGCTGTGCTACTTCATCCTTTACATCTTCCCATTGAACAATATCAAATCTTTCCAACCCAATAAAATCACCAGAAATATAAACCGTTTTAATAAAGGGTAGGTAAAATAATTGCTGGGCCAATGGTGAATTTTTAGCTTCATCAATATTTTTATATTCGTAGTTTTTTCGGTGTACTAATAAATGATTAGTTTCGAATTTTAATATATTAGGGTTATTGGTTTTAACGACCGTTATTGAATACTCTTTCATTGCTGTTTTAATTTATGCAAAAATACAAAGGAAATCTTAGTTTAAGTATACATAATAATGTTATGGTTAACCCGTTATACACTTTATAATATTAGAACTAGTTTTTAGTTTCAAAGCCCCAAGATGAGATACAGCTTAGTATTGTTTTTATTGTTGCTTTTTGTAGGTTCCCAATCCAAAGCACAAGAAGGTATACCCGTATATTTTGATTATTTATCGGATAATTACTATTTGGTTTTTCCGTCCATGGCGGGAATAACACAGGGAGGTAAAATTAGGGCAACAGCCAGAAAGCAGTGGTTTGATGTTGATGATGCTCCAAGTTTACAGACTATAAATGCACATTTTAGATTGGGCGATTCCCCCAGTGGAATAGGGGCTATCATTTTCAACGATGCCAATGGCTATCACTCGCAGACCGGTTTAAAGTTGACCTATGCCCACCATTTAAGAATGGGCGGTAATGATTTGCGCGTACTGAACCAATTATCATTTGGGTTAAGTGCCACAATTCTACAAAGTAGTTTGGACGAAACAGAATTTAGGTCTACACAACCAGACCCCGCTGTTGCAGGAATAAAATTAAGTTCATCCTATACTAATGTGGATATTGGTATTTCATATAACTTTCAAGAATTCTATACGCATTTTGCGGTTACCAATGCTCTAACAGGTAGCAAGAGAAATGTATATTATAGGGATAGACAAGATAATCCTGATCAATTGGTCATTGACAATATTAGAAGATATTTAATTTCTACCGGTTATGTATTCGGCAGAAACGAATGGCAAGTAGAACCTTCTATATTATTTCAATTGACCGAGTTTACAAAGGAAAAGAATATTGACATCAATGCTAAGGTATACCGGGATGTGGATTTTGGTAGAATTTGGGGAGGTCTATCCTATAGAAGAAGCTTTGACGGTGCGCAATTTCAAGATAGTGGTTCTTTTGGAGAACAACGTTTGCAGTTGGTTACGCCTATCATAGGAGCTAACATCAAGAATTTTATGGTGTCCTATAATTATTCTTACCAAATGGGAAGCATACGTTTTGACAATGGTGGTTTTCACCAGATTACCTTAGGGTACGACTTTGGACAGGCCGAACGTAAATATGATTGCTATTGCCCTGCAGCCAATTAAAAGAGCCCACTTTTTTTCATGGGCCCTTGGTATTTAATTTAATTAATCCCAAATATAATTTTTGGTTGCAGCCTGTTTTTTAAGGGCCTGGATCATAACACTTTCTAATTCTCCCGTAGCGTTCTCAGCTTGGTGTTTGGCTATATAAGCACTTCGCTTGCTATTATAATCTAAAATTTGCTGCTGTATTTTTTCGCGTTCCTTCTTTTTGGACACCACATACGCTTCAATTTCTTTCTTGCTTTTATCTTGTAATTCCGTGGGTAGGTCTTTTACGTCCACTTCTTCAATGTTAAATGCAGAATCGTCATAGGCGTCTACCAAATCCCAGTTTTTGTTATTGTAAAGTCTAGAACTTTTACTCACGGCCCTTTTTATGGCTACCGCCTCCTCTATTTCAAATGCATTATAATCTTGCTCTTTTTGTGCGGATATTTTCTTTTGCCCCATAGGTCCATAAGAGATATAAGTAGCGTTCATTTTAGAATTTAATTGTATAATTATTTCGTCATATGGGGTGGCAATATGTACCACTTCCTTGTTATGATCAATGGCCATATATTCACCCCCGGTCATAGTTGCGCCATTTTTCCAAAAGGTATGTATTCCTTGATCATAGTTACCACAAAAAATGGTGTTTACCACAATGTCTTTTTCCTTGGCATTGTCTAATGCATTTTTGTAATTGTACCTGCCTTGGTCAAAAGGTTCGTTTCCGGCAATAAAAATCAACCGTAAATGATCTGGATTTTTATTCCATGGTAACTGTTGTAAAGAAGTCTGTATTACTTTGCCACAATATTCTTCGCCACCATTGGTAGATAAGGAGAATAATTTTTCGGAGATTTCATCAAGGTCGCTACTGAAATCCAATACTTGTTGAACATATCCTTCATTAGCATTAAGATTATCGTTTCCATATTGGTAAAGTGCAATTTGTAGGTTGGGTCTTGTTCCATTTTCGCACTTGGCCGTGCTAAACTCGTTTACAATATCCCATAATTGGGATTTTGCTTGATTTATGAGTCCGTCCATACTATTACTTGTGTCCAACAACAACGCAATCTGTACCGTATTATCCTTTAATATTTCTGATGTTTCTAAGGTGTGGGCCATTAATTTGACCGTATTTTTTGGTATTCTTTCCTTACAGGCAAAAGCCATTGAAAGGGTCAGAAATAAAATTGCCGAGGATGAAATCTTGTTGAGCTTTACCATGATGATTATATTTTTAATTCTTGGCCAAACTAAGAGGAAACTATTTTCTATACTATCGGTAATGAGGCAACAGTAGGTTTGGATGAGCCACTTGGACGGTCTGGTTTTTAAAATGGTAAAATAGTGGTCTTTAATAGGGGAATAGTACTTTTTATGATTTTTTAGTACCGTAAAAATCCTCTAAGTTTACAACAATCATAGTACATGAAAAAAAGTATAGTTTTCATATTATTTAGTATCATGGCCATAGTAATGGGCGCTGTATGTTGTTATGCCCAAGAAGCGGCCCAAACATTTACCTTACATGGTAGGGTAGAGGTGAAAGAAACCGGTAGGCCAATATCTGGAGTATCCGTATCTACTAATTTGGGTAGTTATGTATTAACCAATGGTTTGGGTGAATTTAACATCAATGTGCGTATTGGGGATGAACTTATTGTTGAGGCCGTAGATATTGAAACGGTACGCTACCGTATTAAAGGTAATGATGATGTATTGATACAGGTAGAGAACTATTCAACATCAAGGTCAACTACTAAAAATGTTTCCCTAAGGCATCAAACCTTGCTGGATTCTGCAGAACATTATAAGGATAACGATATTGAAAAAAGTATTGATTTTGTTGCCCAATCTATTGCTGTCCTAGGTAAACGAGGACAAAAGAAAGAATTGGCCCGATCATTATCCAAACTAGGCGAAATTTATCAATATCATAAACAAATAGACTTAGCTATAGATAACTACGAAGATGCGTTAGAGGCCAACAAAACTATCAAGACCACTCTCTTATTGGCCAAAGTGTACAATATCTCCGCTAGGTATAATGAGGCTATACTTTTGTTAGACCCTTTACTGGAACTTAAATCCATGGTCCCATATCAAAGGGTTGCATTATATGAATTGATGGGCGACGCCAAAAAAGGAAACGGAGAAGTGCTACAGGCCATTGAATTCTATAAGGAGGGATTGCATATTGCCGAAAAAAACCAAATCACCCCAAAGTTAATCGATTTAAACTCCAAGATTGCAGAGGCCTACTCCAGAGAAAATAAGATTATAGAGGCAGAAGCTTATTTTGATAATTCGCTACAATTGGCAGAAACATCGGCACCATTAAGAGCGTTACAGGAAAATGAAAAGGTGGCCGATTTTTACAATGAAAAAAGTAGGTTCAGCGAGGAAATCAATATGCGAAAAAGAAGTTTGCAGGATATTAAAAAACTTAGCACGCCTAAAATTGGCATATCCAAGTTAGACCAAGCGGATACCATTACTTCACAACGCATTAACTATAAAATTGCCAATGCTTATATTGCCCAGGATAAATATAATGAGGCAATTCCTTTCCTTAAAAAAAGTATTATAGAGGCAGATACGGAAGATGATCTGGTGGTACAAAAAGATGCAACGAGAAAACTTTCCGAAGTTTATAAGGAAAAAGGGGATTATACCAAAGCTTTGGACACCTACCAGTCTTACGTGGCGTTGGTAGATACGCTTTACATTAGAAAAGAGCAGGAAATTTCAAGGGCCAACCGTATAAATAGGGATATTGCCAATGCTCAAAGTAGGTTGGTAGGACTGGAAAATGAAAGGGAACTTTCTCAAAGTAAATATGATTTGGCGTTGACCGAGCAGCAATTGGTTGAGGAAAGTTACAAAAGGCAGCAATGGGTCATTTATTCATTGATTTTTGGGCTTTTATTAACCGTTTTGGCGGCATTCTTTTTTTACCGGAGCAATCAACAACAAAAATTAACCAACAATTTGCTGGCCTTAAAATCATTAAGGTCTCAAATGAATCCACATTTTATATTCAACGCCCTCAATTCTGTCAATAATTTTATTTCTAAAAGCGATGAGCGTAGTGCCAATAGATATTTAAGTGAATTCTCTACCCTTATGCGTTCCGTATTGGAAAATTCTGAAGAGGATTTTATACCCTTGGCCAAGGAGCTGGAACAGTTAGAGCTGTATATTAAACTGGAGCACTCAAGGTTTAAGGATAAATTTGATTATGAGATCATAGTAGATGATGACGTTCCTGTAAACAAATATCAAATACCACCAATGTTATTGCAACCGTATATTGAGAACGCAATTTGGCACGGTTTACGTTATAGGGAGGCCAAAGGATTGCTTCGTGTATCGATCAAGGTAGAAAGCAACAATTCTGTGGCCATTTGTATTACGGACAATGGTATTGGCCGTAAAAAATCAGCATCCATCAAAACACAGAATCAGAAAAAACAAAAATCTAAAGGGATGGGAATTATACAGAAACGTGTTGCCATTTTGAACGATATGTATACGGACAAGGTTTCCATCAACATATCTGATCTTAAAAACGATGGCTCTGGGACCAAGGTGTTGTTCATACTAAAAAAGGAATAATGGATTTAAAAGCGATAATTGTAGAGGATGAAGCCAATAGTAGGGAAATTATAAGAAATTATATTACCAAATATTGCAAGAATGTATTATTGGTGGGTGAAGCAGCTTCCATAAAAGAAGCTATGGTTCTTATTGAAAACAATACGTTGGATTTGATATTCTTGGATGTGGAAATGCCTTTTGGTAATGCTTTTGATCTTTTGGACCAACTACCCGATCGTACTTTTGAAACGGTTTTCGTAACCGCTTATGATCAATATGCAAAAGATGCCTTGAACCATCATGCAGCGTATTACTTGACCAAACCTATAAATATTGATGAATTGATCAATGCCGTTGATTATGTAGAGACGGTACGTGCCAAGGAAATTGCATTGGAGGGTGAGGTCCTAAGTTCCAAATCTAAAGGGGTTACGGGTAAACTGACCTTACCACAGCAAGACGGATTTCAAGTGTTGAATATTCCGGAAATTCTATATTGTAAAGCAGATGATAATTACACTGAAATCTATTTGGAGAACACCAAGATATTAGTAAGTAAGACATTGAAATACTTTGAAGATGCGTTGGCAGAATTCGCTTTCGCCAGGGTGCATAAATCTTATTTGGTCAATGTAAATGAAGTGGTAAAATACCGAAAGGGCAAAGGTGGTAGTGTGGTAATGTCCAACGGAAAGGAATTACTGGTCTCTGCATCAAAAAAGAAAGATTTTTTAGCATTTTTTAATTAATTAAATCAATTACATGATCAAGGAAGTAAGAGGTAAAAGCCCAATAATAGGAGAAGATTGTTTTATAGCCGAAAATGCTACGCTTGTAGGTGAGGTGTCTATGGGGGATCAATGTAGCATATGGTTTAATTCTGTGGTAAGGGGAGATGTGCATTTTATAAAAATGGGGAACAAGGTCAATGTTCAGGACGGTGCCGTTATTCATTGTACCTATCAAAAATCGCCTACAACTATTGGTAATAATGTATCAATTGGACATAATGCCATTGTACACGGGTGTACCATTCATGATAATGTATTGGTAGGTATGGGAAGTATAATTATGGATGATTGTGTTGTGGAAAGTAATAGCATCATAGCTGCCGGTGCTGTAGTGACCAAAGGTACCCATATACCCTCTGGCAGTGTTTTTGCGGGAATGCCGGCAAAGAAAATAAAGGATATCAGCCCAGAATTGAGCAATGGGGAAATCAATAGAATTGCCGAGGCCTATACCATGTATTCCGGATGGTTTAAGGAATAGGGATATAAGTGCTTTTGATTACGCTAATGATGTCTGCCTAAAATCCTTATTTTTGCCGCACCTAAACTAAAAGTTATGAACGCATATGTTTTTCCTGGGCAAGGTGCCCAATTTGTTGGAATGGGAATGGATCTTTATGAAAAATACCTGGTAGCCAAAGAACTCTTTTTACAGGCAAATGAAATATTGGGCTTTGATATTACAGAAGTAATGTTCAATGGTACTGCAGAAGGATTAAAGGAAACCAAGGTTACACAACCAGCTATATTTTTACACTCGGTTATATTGAGTAAAGTAATGGGAGATTCCTTTCAGCCAGCTATGGTCGCAGGACATTCCTTGGGTGAGTTTTCCGCATTGGTAGCCAATAATACATTAAGTTTTGAAGACGGGTTAAAGCTCGTGTCCCAACGTGCTTTGGCCATGCAAAAGGCATGTGAGCTACAGCCTTCTACCATGGCTGCCGTATTAGGTTTGGAAGATAAAATAGTAGAGGATATCTGTAACGATGCTAACGGAGTAGTGGTTGCAGCGAATTATAATTGCCCGGGGCAGTTGGTTATTTCCGGTGAAGTTGCTGCCGTTGAATCGGCTTGTGAAAAGTTGAAAGAGGCAGGAGCGCGTAGAGCGTTAATGTTACCTGTTGGTGGTGCTTTTCATTCTCCGTTAATGGAACCGGCAAGGGAAGAATTGGCCGCTGCCATTGAGAATACCCAATTTGCGGTACCTAGTTGTCCTATATATCAAAATGTGCCTACTACCGCGGTCAATGATGCCACAGAAATCAAGAAAAATTTAATGTTACAGCTTACGGCCCCTGTAAAATGGACGCAAAGTGTTCAACAAATGGTTAAGGACGGTGCAAGTCTGTTTACGGAAATAGGACCGGGAAAGGTATTACAAGGATTGATCAGAAAAATTGAGCCCAGTGCCCAAACGCAATCCCCAACTCTTGATAGCGACGCGTAAAGGAGGCGGAAATACCGTTTAACCCAAAAATCCTTTTTTCAACTGTTTGTGAGGGGTTTACCTTGATTTTTTCGTAATATTGAGACCCTTTTTTTTTGATTGTAGAATTTAGAACTTTCTCAATTATAGTGTAGGGTTAGATAATGAATGCTATGAAAATGAATATATATAAGAGTCTGTTGAAGTTTCGGTTCATTAAATGGTTTAAGCAGCATCTATTTGTTTTTGGAATACTGGTTTTGGGAGTTTTTTCTCAAAATGTTTCAGCTCAAAATGTTTCTGTTGATAATAACCAGAACGCCAATGAAGGTAGCACTACACCTGGTAGTTTTAGAGTTTCGGTAGCCCCTTCTTTTTCATCAGGTACTATCATAGTACAATACGACGTTGAAATTGGTACTGCTACACCTGGGGTAGATTATGTACAGTTAAGTGGCGAGGTTGAAGTAACGTACAACGGATTATCAGGCGGAAGTGCTTTAATAAATGTTTCTACAGAAGCTCAGGATCTTTTAGTTGAGGGGTCGGAAACGGTTAACATAAAGCTTGTTCCTGATCCAAGTTATACATTAAGTGGAAATGACGAGGCAACAGTTATTATATTAGATGATGATTTCGCAGAGTTAAGTATTGATGATGAACAAGAAATTGAAGGTGAGGGTTTAGTTTTCACTATTGTTGCTTCACCACCAGTTCAATATGATTATGAGGTAAATGTAGATTTTGGTGGAGGGACTGCTGATAAGGGTGATACAGCTATAAATTTTCCAGAGGACTATGATGGAGATAGTCAAGTTATTTCTTTTGAAGCTGGGGCAACCAATAAACAAGTACTTGTTCGAACGGGAAATGATACAGTGGTTGAGGAAGATGAAACTTTTACTGTCACACTTTCAAGCGCGACAAACACTAACGTGATTGTTGGAGATACTGCAGAAGGTACTATTTTAAACGATGATTTCATTCAAGTAAATGTAGTTTCCGAACGACCAAATGTAAATGAGGATGGATCTGGCCAAGATGGTAGGTTTAGGATTGAGCTCAGCGAAGATAACGATACGGGCGAAGACCTAACCGTGAGTTATAGTATTACAGGTTCGGCTACCGCCGGAGATGATTATGAGGCCGTTAGTGGTACATTGATTATTGAAGAGGGTAGGGATTTTAGAAATGTGGATATAGTGGCTATAGACGACACTGATGTAGAAGGAAACGAAACGGTAATATTGACCATTACGAGTCTAGATGCAGGACCAAGTAGTCCCCTTTTTGAAATTGGAGATGACGATTCTGGGACTGTCACTATCATAGATGATGATATCCCAGGTGTTACCGTTACTAATATTAGTGGCGATACCAGTGAGGATTTGGATACGGCAAGTTTTACCGTAACCTTGAACACGGAACCCACAGATCCGGTTACCATATTATTGTCCAGTTCAGATGCTACGGAAGGTACTGTTCCGGCATCTATCACTATTCCAACAGCTAGTTGGGATACAGGGGTTACCGTAACGGTGACCGGAGTAGATGATGATGTGGTAGATGGTGATGTCACCTATACCATTAATACGGGGAATGTTACTTCAGATGATCCAAATTATGATGGGTTAACGGGTGCAGATGTAGCCAATGTTACGGTTGTCAACAATGACAATGATGCTGTTGGCATTAATGTAGGAACTATTAGCGGAAATACATCTGAAGATGGCACAACGGCTACCTTCTTGGTTACTTTAGATTCAGAGCCAACCGCACCGGTTACCATAGCCTTAAGCAGTAGTGATGATACGGAAGGTACAGTGCCGGCTAATGTGGTCTTGAACGCTGGCAATTGGCAAACGGGGGCAACGGTTACCGTAACAGGAGTTGATGATACTGCTGTAGACGGAGATATAGAATACACAATAATTACAGGAAATGTAACCTCAACGGATGCCAATTATAATGCATTGGATGGTAGTGATGCAGCCAATGTTACGGTAATTAACGATGATGATGATGCCTTTGAGGCCAGTGTGCAGTCCACAACGGCTTCTGCCAATGAAAATCCGGTTTCCAACGGTGTTTTTACGATAGATTTAGGCGCAGTAAATCAAACGGGAGGTCCAGTATCTGTAAATTATGCCATGTCCGGCACCGCTACGGAAGGTTTGGATTATAGTAATTTAAGTGGTACGGTATCTATCCCTAATAATCAGCGTACGGCAACGGTAACTATTGCACCGATCAACGATAGTGATATTGAAAATAACGAAACCGTCATTTTGACGATATCTCCTGGTGCGGATTATACTATTGCTGCACAGAACAATGCCACGGTTATCATTATAAGTGATGATGCCAATATTGCACGTATTACAGCTTCTGATGATACGGCAGCTGAAAGTAACGGTAGTCTGGCAACCGGAGAGTTTACGATCAATCTTAATTCGCCAAATAATACGGGTAGTGCCATAACGGTTAATTATACCATAAGTGGTACGGCCACCAATGGTGTAGATTACACTGAAATAAACGGTAATGCGGTGGTAATTCCCAACGGGTCACAGTCGGCCGTTATTACTATTACCCCTACCAATGATCAATTGCAGGAAGAATCTGAAGATGTTACCATTACACTTGAAGATGGTACTGGGTATGAATTGGGTAGTGTTGCATCACGTTCCGCTACAGTGATTATTGAGGATAACGATCAAGCCACTTTAACCATATCAAATGCAACGGTAAATGAAAATGTAGCTTCTGGGGAATTGTTGTTTAATGTAGTATTGGATCTAGCTGTGGTAGGTGGTACTACCGTTAGTTATTCTTTTGATGATGAAACAGCAACTGGTGGAGGTACCGATTATGAAGGCGTAAGTGGTAGTTTAACATTTACAGGTACGGCTAATGAAACGTTGCAAATTGTAGTGCCTATTATCAATGACGAGCTTTTAGAAGAAACGGAAACCTTTACAGTGCAGTTGGGACTACCGTCCAACAATGTACAGAGGGCCAATGGAGGAACGGCTACTGGTACGATCAATGATGATGATAATTGTGTAGCGGCGCCTATTTTAGACCCTTCCGTTTCCATGATCTATTGCGTAGAAGTAGGAAGCGATGATGGATTTGTAGCCAATTTGTTCGATTATACACAATCTGAAGCTCCCAATGGTACCGTATTGACATGGAGTAGGGTTTCCGATCCATTGAATACGGACTCCCATTTATCACCCGCAGAAGCTCAAAGTATAGATGCACCGGCATCTTATTATGGATTCTTTTATGACGCGGACAATAATTGTGCAAGTGGTACCATAGAAGTACAGATAGTTGAAAATGATATTCCACAATTTATCAATGTTGCGGGTAATGAACGTTGCGGGCCAGGTACACTTTTATTAAGTGCGGAGCCTAGTGAAGGTGCTTCCGTAAATTGGTATGATACCATTGACTCTGACACGCCTATTGCCTTTGGACAAACATTTACCACGCCCAGTTTAAATGCAACAAGGTCATATTTTGTAGAAGCTACGGAAAATGGCTGTGCTACGGAACGTCAAGAAGTTATTGCCCGGGTTGGGGTACAGGCAAGCACGGGAACGGAACAGAATGCATCTATATGTAATTTGGCGACAAACGGACTTACTGAATTGGATCTGGATACTACCCTAACGGATGCAGATGCAGGGGTTTGGATCTTTGTATCTGGACCGGAAGATGATATTAATATCAATTCTACCAATGAGGTCAATTTTGAAGGATTAGCTTCAGGTGAATATATATTTAGGTTTACGACAACTAACTCTACCGCCCCTTGTTTAAACCCATCTGTAGATGTTACGGTCACGGTTAGCGATTGTGAGAGCGATGATGATAATGACGGACTTTTGGGTGGGGAAGAGGTAAGTCTGGGAACGGATTCCAATAATCCGGATACGGATGGTGACGGTATTAATGATGGTGATGAAGTAGGACCGGATATTGAAAACCCTTTAGATGAAGATAATGATGGTATTATAGATGCGTTGGATTCCAATACTGAAGATTCGGACAATGATGGGGTGAACGATCAACAAGATCCAGCCAACGATAACCCCTGTATACCCAATAGGTTTAATGGTAGTTGTGATACGGATGGTGATGGAATTTCCGATTTGGACGAACAGACCAATGGTTCTGATCCTGACGACCCTTGTGATCCGGTCGAATCGCCTGACTGTGACGACCCCATTGATTTGGAGGTGTTAAAGAGTGTGGACAATCTAGATGCTTTGGTGGGCGACACTATAACATTTGCCATTTTAGTTACCAATTTGTCAACTAGAATGGCAAGAGCCATAGTAGTCGGTGACCTTTTGGAACTTGGTTTTGATTTTGTTTCTGCAAGTTCTGCAGACTATGACGAAATATCAGGGAATTGGAATATTGCAGAATTGGAAGCTGGTCTTTCCGCAGAGCTGTCCATAACAGTTGTAGTTGCGGAAGAAGGGCCATATACAAATACGGCCACCTTATTGGAGTCCATCCCTACGGATAATAACCCGGCAAATGATGAGGCAACCGTTATCTTGAATACAGAAGCTCCAGAAGGTGTAGATCTTAAAATTGAAAAAGAAGCTCGCCCAGATAAAGTACTGGTTGGTGATGAGGTCGAGTTTATTATTAGGGTGACCAATATATCAGAGTCAGATGTTGTCACAAATATTGTTGTCAATGATTTAATCTTAATTGAAAACGGATTTGAATTTGTTTCTGCAGCATCGGATTTTAACGGAACCTATGATGAAGCTACCGGTAATTGGAACATTCCTACATTAAACAGGGAAGAAACAGCACGTTTGATCATCAGGGCAAGAGTACCTGAAATAGGAGTATTTACCAATACCGCAAACATTGTTTCCTCTTTTCCTAGAGATGGTAATCCATTGAACAATGAAGCCACCGTTGATGTGGAGGTCATTAATAAGACGGAGGCAGAACCCGGGGTCCTTTTTAATCAATTTTCTCCAAATGGAAACAATCAGAATGAAGTTTTACGTATCAATCGTACTAAGATAGATCCGGATACCGGAGTGCGGACAGAGGTAAATCTGCAATATAAAATCAAAATTTATGATCGTTATGGGAATTTGGTGTTCGAGACGGAGAAGATAAATGATGTAGATGTTTGGGACGGTACCTATAAGGGTAAGGAAGTACCAAAAGGAACCTATTTTTATATTATGAATTATAGCATTAATAATGAACCCCCAACTATAGATAAGGGTTGGATACAGCTTATTAGATAAAATAAATTATGGATTATAACTTAAATACACAGGGTTATACACTTGTACTGCTTCTATTTTGTCTTTTAGGCTTTAATGCATATTCACAAAAAGAGCCGCAGTATACCCAATACATGTATAATATTGGCAGTTTTAACCCCGCTTACGTGGGTACTGTAGAAAATCCGGAGTTGTCTGCACTATACAGGGCGCAATGGATAGATATACCAGGTGCTCCTAGAACCTTACGTTTTGGTGCCAACCTACCTTTAAATAATGAAAAGGTTGGTTTGGGATTAAATGTAATAAGTGATCAATTAGGCCCTATGTCACAAACCTATGCGGATATCTCCTACTCCTACCAGATTATGGTAAGTGATGAAACCAAGCTTTCATTTGGTGTGGACGCCGGAGGTAGTTTCTTAAATGTCGATTTTTCAAAAGGGACCTTTGAAAATCCTGGTGAGAATTTAAATGAAGAAATGCTAAACAAGTTCTACCCTACAGTAGGGGCAGGGGCGTTTCTTTATTCAGACGATTGGTACTTGGGGGCGTCTGTACCCAACTTCTTGACGGAAGGTGTATATAATGATGATGTTGCGGCCATTGTTGAAGATAAGATTCAGTTTAATTTTATAGGGGGGTATGTTTTTAATTTATCCGATAATTTAAAATTTAAGCCGGCCTTTTTAGTAAATTCCATTCAAGGTTCTCCCATTAACTTAAATTTATCCACTAATTTTTTAATTTCCGATGTAGTTACGGCGGGTGCTTCGTATCGTTTGGATAATGCGTTTAGCGGTTTGGCCGGATTTCAGGTTTCCAATTCGCTTTTCCTAGGATATTCATATGATTATAACACCAATTTATTGGGGGAATTTAATAATGGCTCTCATGAGGTTATCTTAAAATTCTACATTGGTAGGAGCGGTTCTTCCAAAAACAGCGGTGATAAAGATAAAAATGCTAAGGGCAAACCTAAACAAATTGATTCACCTAGATTCTTTTAAAGTGAACGAAAATGAACTATAAACAATTCATAACAATACTATTTTTTCTTCCATTGCTATTATTGGGACAAAATAAAAAATCCAAGGCAGATGATTTATTCTATGCCTACCAATATGAAAAAGCGATTGCGGAATATAAGAGTGAGATGGCTAAAAGAACCCTTGCTAACGGACAATTATTGAATCTGGCCGATGCTTATTTTCAAACGGGTAAATTTGATGACGCCTCTAAGTTGTACTTGGAAGTCAATAAGAATGACACCATAATGACCGTAAATCAATTTAATAAATTGTTGCAGAGCCTAAGTAAGAATTCTGAACGGGATAGGGTAAAAACGTTCCTTAGATCTAAGGCGGACAAGTTGTCTCCTGAACTTCTTGAGAATGCAGAATTTAATTTCAGTCTTATGGAGATTGCTACGGATAACAGTAACACTATAATTAGTGGTATTGGGGCCAACAGTGCACAGGGCGATTTTTCACCCGCATTCTATAAAGATGGGTTGTTGTTTTCAAGTAGTAGGCTTCAAAAATCTAAAGGTGTATATGAACCTTCCGGTGAGTCGTATTTAGATATTTATTTCGGTAAGTTCGGTGCAGATGGTGAGCTGGTAGATGTTGAGGTTTTTGACCAGATTCCTAATTCTAAATTTCATAAATCTACTCCATATTATTCAGAAAAGTACGCATCGTTTTATTACATACTTTCCAATACCGAGAACGAAGAACTTGCTTATGATGAAAATGGAAAAAATGCATTGGCCATTGGTATTTTAAGGGATAATGGAAAATTTAGGTTTTTATTGAAGGATTTAAGTACCTCTTTTTATTATCCATTTTTAGACGATAAAACAGGTCGTTTATATTTTGCTGCTAATTTTGATGATAGTTATGGCGGTACAGATTTGTATTTTGTATATACCAACAATGGTCAAATAGTTTCTGCACCTAAAAATTTGGGGCCAAGGGTTAATTCCCCAGGTAATGAAATATCACCCTATATCCATAACGGTAGCTTATATTTCTCATCTGACATTTTTTATGGATTTGGCGGAATGGATATCTATAAATCCAATATATTGGATGGTGATGCATATACCATACCGGTTAACTTAGGGAGCGGTATCAATACGGTAGCGGATGACTTTGGTTTTATTATCAAAGAAGGGGATAATAATGATTTAACGGGTTATTTTTCATCAAATAGAGCTGGGGGCAAAGGTGGTGATGATCTTTATAGATTCAGTTTAAACAATACTCCTGGTTTAAAAACATTTACCCTTAAAGGTAAGGTGGTCAATTTAACAAATAAGGTGGGACTAGATAAGGTGAGTATAAAATTGTTGGATGGTGATGGGGAAGTGTTAAAGGAAACATCTTCAACTACGGATGGGGATTACAGAATTGAGGTGCCGTGGTCAAGTCAAATTACAGTACAGACTTCTAAGGAAGGCTATTCTCAATTAGCTACCACCTATTCAGAAGAGGGTATGGAAGATCTTCAAAACAAATCAATTAATATGGGGTTGGTTAAACTTGAAGATTTATTGACCAATAAAGAAGACAAAACTATCTTAAAACTAGATAAATTCTATTTTGATAAAGGAAAGTCAACCATGAACGCTCAAGTAGAAAAGGAGCTTAATAAAGTGGTTGATGCCGTTATGCACTTTCCTAATTTAAGAATGGTGATAGAAAACCATACGGACAGTAGGGGAAGTAGTGCCTACAATAAAAGGCTTTCTACAGATAGGGCCAATACCATTAAAAATTATTTGATAGAAAAAGGGGTAAGTCCCAATAATATTGTTGATGTGGTCGGTTTTGGAGAAGAAAAAATAAAGAACAACTGCACCAATGGCGCATATTGTTTGGATTTTCTTCATAAACAAAATGAACGTACTTTAATTGTTGTAGTGGATAAGTAAGGGTAGGCCATATTAAAAGATGATGATATAAAAATAATACAGCGAAAAACAGGATAAGAAAATAATTCCTAAATACGTCAATAACTTCAAGTATTTACTTGGCCTTAAATGGGGTGCTATATCATTGCTGGTAACGTTTTTCAAATTCATATAACCAATTATAGGGGCCACGACAAAGGAAACAAATGTGGCCAACGCAACAAGATTGCCCATGTTTGCGCTAAAAGCGGAAATGACCACAAAATTGACGATGGCCAAGAAAATAACGCCAATAGAAAAATACAATTTTTTGTTCTGCTCCTTACCTGTATCATCTCCCTTTAATAAAGAAATAGTATCCAAACTCACCCTGGTAATGGCATCATGTGCCGTCATGCATGTACTGAACATGGTAGCAAAGGCAGATATAGCTATGAACATATAGGCCCATGACCCAATATGCTCTGTAAATAAACGTACGATCTGATCTGCAAAATTTACGGCATTATTGCTAAGTTCCGTATGGGTTCCATACAGTGTAAACCAACCAATAATCATAAAGAATATGGCCAAAATACCGGTAATTGTATAGCCTATATTAAATTCATGTAATGATTCTTTTAAACTGGGTTTCGGTTGATTTTTCCACTTTTCAATACTCCAAAGGCTTACCCAACTAGAAGCTTCAACAGTAGTAGGCATCCACCCCATTAGTCCAATCAAAAATAATATTCCAACTTCATTGAATATGGGGTCAGGTTCAAAACCTGGGGCATGTGCAACCGGCCCTTGGTAAAGGACCAATGCTGTTGTAATCATCAATGCAAGAAATAAGATGCTTACCACAAATTTTAAACTGGTTTCAAGAAACTTGTACTTGCCGAAAATTAGTAATGCACTTATAAGAATAAACAACCATAATGCCACAGTAGCAACGGAACTATGGTCAATATTGAAAAGATTAATGAACAAACCGGCCGTAACGGTATACAGGGCGGCTAAAATGGTAAAGGTGGTCAATAGGGTAATTCCCGCGTAAAACCATAAATAGCCCTTACCTCTATTTAAATAACCTTCTATAAGGGTTTTATTGGTTATACTGGTATAGCGAACACCAAATTCAAAGAAAGGATATTTTAGGATATTGGCCATAATTATAGGAATGACCATGAGCCATCCGTATTGAGCTCCTGCCTTTGTGGACAAAACCAGATGGGAAGTGCCAATGGCCATACTGGCAAATAATAACCCTGGGCCTAGATTGCGAAGCAGTTTTCTTGTCTTGGACACGTTGTGCGATGTTGGTTGGTGTCCATAAATGTAAACTATTTAATTGAAGCTTTAAAAAACCTATTTTATTTCTATAGGTTCACCATAAAATTTAGGTTGGGTGTTTAGAAGAGCGTCTATAAATACCTTGACCCTGGCCAGATATTCCCTAAACTGAACTTTAATTCCTTGAGATGTAGATAGGTCTTGCGCATTGAACCCAATGGCATCCAGACCTTTTTGATGGGCAATATAAATGGCACGTTCATTATGGAATTGCTGGGAAATGACCGTTACTTTTTCCAATCCGAATATAAATTTGGCGCGCACCATGGAATCCAGTGTTCTAAACCCGGCATAATCCAGAAAGATGACATCTTCTGGTATGCCCGCTTTTATCAAATCTTTTTTAATAGTGTCCGGCTCATTATAATAAATGGTTCCGTTATCTCCACTTACCAATACAAATTTTATTTTATTGGCTTGGTACAGGGCAACTGTTGCATTGATCCGGTGGGTATAATAAGGGTTTGAAGAGCCGTTTGTTAGCCTGCTTGATGTGCCAAGGATTAAACCAACCCTGTTAGAAGGTATTTGTTGTACGTCAAAGAAGGTTCTATCCTCGGTAGTATGGGTAATAATGGTATTGCAAATAATGATTACGAGCAATAACGCTATTACTATGCCTCCCGTGATCTTTAAAATGTTTTTTAGCATCTACCCTAATTCTAGTTTAAAGATAGTGTTACCAAATAACTTTTAAAGCTCAAATTATGATTAAATAAAAAACCCTTGAAAATCAAAAGATTAACAAGGGTTTTTGTACTCGAGGCGGGACTTGAACCCGCACGCCCCAAAGAGCACAGGATTTTAAGTCCGGCGTGTCTACCAATTCCACCACTCGAGCCAATTTTGGTAGTAACTAAAAAAATCGTTTAACGATAATTTCTGAGCGAAAAACGGGATTCGAACCCGCGACCTCCACCTTGGCAAGGTGATGCTCTACCCCTGAGCTACTTTCGCAATTTTAATGAACGTGCATCTCCTAAAAGATGCGGGTGCAAATTTAATACAATTCTGCAAAAACCAAAGTAATTTTAAGCAAAAGAAATAAAAAAACTTTACGAAGTGGCTTTCTTGTTCTTCGTCAACAATCGTTTGATTTCGTTTAGTTTCATTAATGCCTCTACAGGTGTTAACGTATCTATGTCTAAATGAGTGATTTCCTCTTTTATTTCTTCCAATAGTGGATCGTCAAGATTAAAAAAGCTGAGCTGCATTTCATCAGAAGTATTTTTTAATTGATCGCTAATTTCACCGTTAGCATGTGTACTTTCTAATTTTTTTAGCATTTTATTGGCCTTTTGAATTACTTGTTGCGGCATTCCGGCCATTTTGGCCACATGTATTCCAAAACTATGCTCGCTACCCCCTGGCACCAATTTTCTAAGAAATAATACGGTATCCTCCAATTCCTTAATGGCCACGTTGAAATTTTTAATACGTGGAAAGGTGTTGGTCATTTCATTGAGCTCGTGGTAGTGGGTGGCGAACATGGTTTTTGCCCGCGCTGGATGTTCATGAAGGTATTCTGAGATGGCCCAGGCTATGGATATACCATCATAAGTACTTGTTCCCCTACCTATTTCGTCTAACAAAACCAAGCTGCGTTCAGAGAGGTTGTTCAGGATAGATGCGGTTTCGTTCATTTCTACCATGAAGGTAGATTCTCCCATAGAAATATTGTCGCTTGCCCCTACACGGGTAAAGATTTTATCGATAACACCAATTTGTGCATTTTCAGCAGGGACAAAACTTCCCATTTGTGCCAGGAGAACTATCAGCGCCGTTTGTCTTAATAAGGCAGATTTACCACTCATATTAGGGCCTGTTATCATTATAAATTGCTGATTGGAGCGGTCTAACAGTAAATCGTTGGCAATATACTGCTCCCCTAGTGGGAGTTGTTTTTCAATAACCGGATGGCGGCCATTGGTTATCGTTAAATCTGTGGAATCATTAAGATCGGGGCAGTGGTATGAATTTTCTTTGGCCAATTGGGCAAAACCGCATAGACAATCAATCTGGGCTATGAGCTGAGCATTATTTTGCACGGGTGTAATATATTCCTGCATCCAAACTACCAATTGGGAAAACAACTGTTGTTCTAAACTTAATATTCGGTCCTCTGCACCAAGAATCTTTGCTTCGTATTCTTTTAATTCGTCGGTAATGTAACGTTCCGCATTGACCAAGGTTTGTTTACGGGTCCATGATTCCGGCACTTTATCCTTATGGGTGTTTCTAACTTCAATATAATATCCAAATACATTATTGGAGGCTATTTTTAAAGACGTGATCCCTGTTGCGGCAGTTTCCCTCTCCAGCATATTCTTTAAGTAATTCTTGCCAGAAGTTGCCAAGTTTCTGAGCTCGTCCAATTCTTCAGAAAATCCAGGGGCAATGGTACTACCCTTTAGTAAATTGGCCGGGGCATCTTCACTGAGCATCTCCTTTATTTTGGCCCTAAGAAGATCGCAAGATTGTATTTGGTCTCCGGTAAGCGCCAATGCTTCGTTTTTTGAAGCGGTAGCCAATTGCTTTATAGGGATTAAGGCTTCGAGCGAATTTTTTAATTGAACTACTTCTTTAGGACAAACTTTACCCGTTGCTACTTTTGAAATTAAACGTTCCAAATCCCCCATCTGTTTAATATGATGCTGAAATTTATCCAGGGTAGTTTCATTATCATATAAAAAGGAGACAATTTGCTGTCTTCTTATGATTTTATCCAAGTTTTTTAATGGTAGCGCCAACCATCTTTTGATCATACGCCCACCCATTGGGGAAATAGTTTTGTCTATAACATCCAAAAGGGTAACGGCATTGATATTGGTAGAATGGTAAAGTTCTAGGTTTTTAATGGTAAATCTATCCATCCAAATATAGTCGTCCTCTGCAATGCGCTGTAACTTGGATATATGCTGTAATTGGCGGTGTTGGGTTTCGCCTAAATAATGTAAAATGACACCTGCAGCTATAGTGCCGCATACTAAATGGTCTACACCAAATCCTTTTAAGGTATTGGTCTTAAAATGGCCCGTTAGGTTTTCAAGTGCATAATCTTCTTGAAAAACCCAGTCTTCTAAATAAAATAAATGATGGTTCTTTCCAAAAGACGCCAGGAATTCCTTCTTATGGACCTTGGAAATCAAAATTTCGTTCGGTGAAAAATTCTGGAGTAATTTATCTATTTGTTCTTCACTACCTTCTGATGTTAGGAATTCTCCTGTGGAGATATCCAAAAAAGAAATCCCTATTTTTTTTCGTCCAAAATGAATGGCACAAAGAAAGTTGTTTGTTTTGGAGTGAAGGATATCATCGTTCATGGCCACCCCTGGGGTCACCAATTCCGTGACACCTCTTTTAACAATAGTTTTTGTTTGTTTGGGGTCTTCTAATTGATCACATATGGCTACACGTTGACCTGCTTTTACTAATTTGGGTAAATATGTGTTAAGAGAGTGGTGCGGAAACCCGGCAAGCTCCGTACGTTCACCGCCATTGTTTCTGTTGGTAAGGATTATTCCCAATATTTGCGAGGCCTTTACAGCATCTTCTCCAAAAGTTTCGTAAAAATCCCCTACCCTAAACAGTAATAATGCATCAGGATATTTATTCTTGATGGTATTATACTGCTTCATTAAAGGGGTTACCTTTTTTGTCTTTGTTTTATCCGCCACGTGATCTTTATCTCTTAATTTTGCACCTTCACGAAAGTATGATTTTATCAATGGATTTTAAATGATTGTTGATATTTGAGGATAAGTTTATCACAAACTTTCACCTAATTTATACAAGGTAATTATGCGCAAACTTAGAAATGATGAATTGGAAAGAAAAAATGTGGAAGACTTTAAACGTGCCCATAAAACACCAATTATTATTGTCTTGGATAATATTCGTAGTCTTAATAATATAGGGTCTGTATTTAGAACGGCAGATGCCTTTCTGGTCGAAAAAATTTATCTGTGCGGCATTACTGCCCAACCACCGCATAAGGATATTCATAAAACAGCTTTGGGGGCTACGGATAGTGTTGATTGGGAATATGTCTCAGATACAAAAGAATTGGTCAAAAGACTGCAAAAGGAAAACGGTCATATTATTGCCGTAGAACAAGCAGAAAATGCTACTATGTTACAAACCTATTTGCCCGCAATGAACAAAAAACAGGTATTGATATTTGGGAATGAGGTTAAAGGTGTAGCACAAGAGGTGGTCTCTTTAAGTGATGAGGTATTGGAAATTCCGCAATTTGGAACCAAGCATTCTTTAAACATAGCGGTAAGTGTTGGTGTTGTGGTGTGGGACTGTTGGAGTAAATTAAATGCATAAAAAAACCTGGTCATTGACCAGGTTTTTTGAGTATAGTTTGAGTTAGTTAGTTGCTCTTATGCTTGTGCAATAAAGCAAATCCTTTTCATTTACGCAAGAAATTGGTCAATAAATATCTTACTCTACGGTGGAAAGTGCAAAGTTTTCTATCTGCATCAATATGTTTTCATAATCTTCATTTCGGCTTACAAAATCCAATTCGCTTACATCTATGACCAGTTGATTATCCTTGGGGTAGGTCTTTAAAAAATCAAAATATCCCCTGTTAATTCGCTCTAAATAAGAGATTTCAATATTTTGTTCATAATCTCTTCCCCTCTGTTTTATTTGTTGCATTAATCGTGCAGTGGTCTGGTACAGGTATACGTAAATTCTGGGTTTTTTTACTTCTTTGTACATGAAGTTGAACACCTTTCGGTAGAGTTCAAATTCATTTTGTTGCAAGGTCACTTTTGCAAAAATGAGGGATTTGTAAATGTCATAGTCGCTCACCATAAAGCTTTTAAAAAGGTCCAATTGGTTGGTGTCTTCCGTAAACTGCTGGTACCGGTCTGCTAAAAAAGACATTTCCAATGGAAAGGCATAACGCGATTGGTCTTCATAAAAATTAGGTAAAAACGGGTTTTCGGCAAAGCGTTCTAAAATTAACTTAGCATTGAAATCTTCAGAAATTTGTGTGGCCAATGTAGTTTTTCCTGCGCCAATATTACCCTCTATGGCAATATATTCCAGACTTGAAAAAAAGGTATGTCTGTTTGTATATAGTTTTTTGTGGTACTTTAATATGGAACTTTTGTCCTTGCATTCCATCAATAGGTTTCTGGTGTCCTTATTGAGCAGAGGGTGGTAAAACTGTGGTGTAATATCTGCCAAAGGCTTAAGAATAAATTTCCGTTCCTGCATTTTAGGGTGCGGTACGGTAAGTTGTTCTGTGCTTATGACCTCTTTTTCATAGTAGATGATGTCAATATCCAGCGTTCTGTTTTGATAACCGTTTCTTTCTTTTCTTAAGCGCCCAAAGTGTTTTTCGATTTTTAAAATAGCATCCAATAAGTCCGTTGGTAGTAAGGTAGTCTGTATTTCTATACATGCATTTAGAAAATCTGCGCCTTCAAAACCCCAAGCGGGAGTCTCATATAAGGAAGATACCTGCCTAATTTCACCTGCTTGTCTTCCAATTTCAAAAATAGCTTTTTGTATAAGGATTTCGCGTTGCCCTAAATTACTTCCTATAGATAAAAATGCAGATTTGTATACTCCCATAATGTTAGGACAAAATAAAGAAAACATATTCACATTAGTTATCTTTGAAGTGGATTTAAAATTAAGATTTGCATGAATTTTTTGAGAAATTTTTTAGCATCTATTCTAGGCTCGTTGTTCGCTTTTGGGATTTTGTTCGTAATGTTCCTGATTTTTATTAGTCTGGTAGGTGCAAGTGAGGATGAGGCAACGGTAAAGAAAAATTCTGTATTGGAACTCCAATTACAACGGCCAATTTCAGATTATACGGGTACAAATGAAGTGGACCCATTTTCAGTCATTTTTGAACAGTCCCAAGGTTTAGACGAAATAATTCATGCCATAGAAGTTGCCAAGAACGATGATCGTATAAAAGGGATAAGTATCAATAATAACTTTATTATTGCCGGTTTGGCGCAAACACAGGCCATCAGAAACTCTTTGGAAGATTTTAAATCTACTGGCAAGTTTATTTATGCCTATGCTGATTTTTATATGCAAAGAGATTACTATTTGGCAAGTGTTGCAGATTCTATATTTATGAACCCTGTTGGGGTGTTGGATTTTAAAGGGTTGTCTACCGAAGTACTTTATTATAAGGACTTGCAGGAAAAATCTGGTGTAAAAATGGAGGTGATCAGGCACGGTAAGTACAAAAGTGCGGTTGAACCATATTTGCAAAACTCCATGAGTGAGGACAATAGGACCCAATTATCGGAATTGCTACAATCTCTTTGGAATTCTATGGTCAAAGATATGTCTAGAACTAGGTCCATAACAGAAAGTAACTTAAATATTATAGCGGACACTCTAGGTGGTAGAACTCCGGAGTATGCCATAAAATCCGGTTTGGTAGACCGTATTCTTTTTTATGATGAATACGAGAAAAAGTTATCTGAAGCTTTAGGGGTTAATGAAAGTAAGGATATTAATTATAGCACATTGGACGATTATGTAAAATACTCCAACAAAAAGATATTAAAAAAAGGTGACGATAAGATTGCCATAGTTTTTGCCCAAGGAGAAATATTTTATGGAGAAGGTGGTCCGGATATTATAGGGCAAGGTATTATTAATGAAGCAATAATTAAGGCACGAGAGGATAAGCGGGTAAAAGCAGTGGTGCTAAGGGTGAATTCCCCTGGAGGCAGTGCGTTAACCTCGGATATTATTTGGCGAGAAGTTGCTTTGACCAAAGATGTTAAACCGGTAGTGGTCTCTATGGGGAACGTTGCGGCCTCAGGCGGATACTATATTGCTGCAGGAGCGGATAAAATATTTGCCCAACCAACTACCATTACAGGTTCAATAGGAGTGTTCGGAACCATACCAAATATGACGGAATTGGCGGAGGATATAGGTATTAATGCAGAACAAGTAGGCACCAATGCCAATGCCATAGACTATTCTCTTTTTGAACCAATGAAAGAAAGTTTTAAAAACCAAGTACAGGAAAGCATTGAAGATACGTACCAAACCTTTTTGGATCGGGTGTCTCAAGGTAGAAACCTGACCATGGCCCAAGTAGATAGTGTGGCCCAGGGTAGGGTATGGAGTGGAACCGAGGCAATGCAAGTTGGGTTGGTCGATGAGTTGGGCAATTTAGATGATGCTATTAAAGCGGCTGCCGAAATTGCCGGATTGGAAACTTATGGCATTAAAAAATTCCCGAAGTACAAGAGTGGTTTTGAACGATTTATGGAAGACCTAGAAGGAGCAAGCGTTCAATTAAAGGAAAATTTGATAAAAAATGAGATAGGGGATGAGGCATATATGATTTTAAAGGAACTAAAAACTTTTAAAGAAAGAGAAGGAATCCAAGCAAGAATGCCTTTTGCACTTGATATCAAATAAGGAATGACGAAAAGGGATAGGAAACTGGCACAGCGCATATATTTATATCTTGGGGCATTGTTCATAACCTCCTTGGTAGTTTCCAACCTTATTTTTCAAAAATTTTTCTATTGGAATCCGTTTGGTGATGTTACGGTTTTTGGCGTGTCATTATTTGAGGTTTCTGTTGGGATATTACCTTACCCTATTACCTTTCTAATTACAGATTTAATTTCTGAAATTTATGGTCGTAAAATGGCCAACCAAATTGTAACCGCCGGTATATTTGCCTCTTTCTTTTCTATGGGAATAATAATGGTTGCAGATTTGGCGCCGGCAATAGCTTCTTCGCCAATAGATGATCAGTTGTTCACCAAGGTATTTGCACTTTCGCCCATTGCTGTTTTAGCATCAATGATTGCTTATTTGTTGGCCCAATATGTAGACGTGGCCATATATCATTTTTGGAAGAAACTTACCAAGGGTAAATATTTATGGTTAAGAAATAATTTCTCCACCTTTTTATCGCAATTTCTAGATACGTTTACCGTTGTTGGTTTGTTATGTGTTTTTAAGGTATTGCCTTGGAACCTATTTTTTGGATTGGTGGTCAGTGGATTCATTTTTAAGATATTTATAGCATTTGTTGACACCCCTATTCTTTATTTCTTCGTATATATTATGAGGAAACGTTTTGGTCTAAAACAAAATGAGGAATTAGACTTGGATTTTTAAAAAGGCTGTAAGGCCATTATAAAAAGAAGTATAAAATATTATGGGTAAGAAAATAATAAAGATTGTTGGTGTAATTGTAGTTCTTATTGTAGCTGTTTTGATTGCTGCTCCCTTTTTTTTGGAAGCTAAAATTGGGGATATTGTAAAGAATAACGTTAATAAAAATGTGAATGCCACATTAGATTTTGCCGATGCGGATTTAAGTTTGATCAGTAGCTTTCCAAATGCCGAGGTACAGTTTAAGGAGGTTGTATTAATCAATAAAGCTCCTTTTGAAGGTGATACATTATTTACGGCAGATAATCTTGGCCTTACTATGGGCATTATGCAATTATTTAAAGGTGCGGGTGAGCCCATTGCCATTAATGATTTTAATGTAGACGGGGCATATTTAAATATTGTGGTAAATGAACAGGAGAATGCCAATTATGATATTGCTATAGCATCTGAAAACACTGCAGTAGAAGAATCTCAGGCCACTGAAGGGTTTTCGTTTGATCTACAAGCTTATGATATTACGAATTCACGCATTTATTATACGGACAAAGCTGCAGGAATAACTTTTAAGATGCATGACGTTCAACATAGCGGTACGGGAGATTTATCCTTGGTTACGTCAGAATTGGATACACATACCAAAGCCTTGGTTTCATTGGAAATGGATAGTGTAAATTATTTGAACAAGAATAAAGTTCAACTAGACGCCTTAATTGGTATTGACCTAAATGAAAATAAATATTCCTTTTTGAAGAATGAGGCGCTGGTGAATCAACTTCCTCTGGTCTTTGATGGTTTTGTAAAAATAAATGATACCAATCAAGAAATAGACATAACGTTTAAAACACCGTCATCTGATTTTAAAAACTTTTTAGGTGTTATACCGGAAACCTACTCAAAAAATATAGAGAATGTGACAACCACCGGTGAATTTGTAGTCAATGGTAATTTTAATGGAATAGTGGATGAAAAGCATATTCCAAAATTTAATGTTGCTATTAAATCTGACAATGCATCTTTCAAATATCCAGATTTACCAAAGGCTGTACGCAACGTATTTTTAGATATTAAATTGAACAATACCACAGGAATTGCAGAAGATACATATGTGGAAATTAATAAGGCGTCATTTATGATAGATGAGGATAAGTTCAACCTTACTTCTACTATCAGTGAACTTATGGGGAATACCAAGGTGAAGGCGCATGTAGATGGGGCAATGAATTTGGCTAATATATCCCAAGCTTATCCTGTTCCTGCTGAATATGATTTAAAAGGCATGCTAAAAGCAGATATTACTACGGCATTTGACATGGCATCAGTAGAGAAACAACAGTATGGCAATACCAATACAATAGGTAATTTTAGTGTTGACAATTTTGAGTATAATTCAGATGAATTAGCCAATGCGGTCAAATTCAGTACGGCACGGTTAACTTTTAATCCAAAAACCGTAACATTGAACAGTTTAAACGGTACAACAGGAAAAACAGATTTTGATATTACCGGGACTATAAACAATCTTTTAGGGTTTATGTTCAACGAAGAAAATGTTGAAGGTAGCTTTAATCTTAAGTCCAACACTTTTGCCTTGAACGATTTTATGGTTGCCGATGAAGCGTCCACGACCGAAAGCTCATCTGACAGTTCTAGTGAAGGGCAAGTTAATAGCGCTGATAAGATCAAGATTCCTTCCTTTTTAGATGCTACGATCAATGCAAATGCCAAACAAGTGCTCTATGATGATATTGTTTTGAACAATGTAAACGGGGTTTTGGTCATAAAGGATGAAACGGCCAAGCTACAAAATATGTCTTCAGGAATTTTTGGGGGTAAAATGGCTTTCAATGGAGAGGTGTCCACTAAATCGGAAACGCCTACTTTTAATATGAAATTGGATTTGGAGCAGTTGGGTATTCAAGACGCCTTTGGTTCATTGGAGCTTTTTAAATCCTTAGCGCCTATAGCCCAGGTTTTAAAAGGAAAACTAAGTTCTGATATTTCTTTATCCGGTAATTTAACAGATGATTTATTACCTAATCTATTGTCATTGACCGGAGAACTTTTTGCAGATATAGCTACTGATGATATTGATACGGAATCTGCACCGCTACTTACCGCTTTAGTGGGTAAGTTGAGTTTTATAGATTTAGACCAGTTGAATTTAAAAGACCTTAAAACATCCCTTAGTTTTAAGGACGGTGTTGTAAACGTTAAGCCTTTTACGGTTAATTATAAGGATGTGGCCATTAATGTGGATGGTAACCATACCTTTGATAAAAAACTGAATTACAAGGCAACATTACAGGTGCCTGCCAAATATTTAGGATCAGAGGTTACCAAAATGATTGCAAAAATTGATGATCCTTCACTTCAGGATGTTACTATTCCGGTAACGGCTAATATTGGTGGCGTATATAATAGTCCTCAAGTGTCTACTGACTTAACATCAGGTGTAAAGCAATTGACTTCCAAGTTAATTGAAATAGAAAAACAAAAGTTAATTACCAAAGGAAAAGATAAAGCCAAGGATTTGATAGGGGGTATTTTAAATGGCAATCAGCAAAAAACTGATTCCGTTAAAAATGACACTGTCACAAACAAGCAAAAGGCAAAAGATATCATTGGAGGTATTTTAACCTCTCCAAAATCTAAAGATAGTACCGCAGTTAAACAAGATAGTACTCCTGCAAAAAGCGGTAATAATGCTATTAAGGAAAAAGCAAAAGATGTCTTGGGCGGTTTATTCGGTAAAAAGAAAAAGGACACCGTTAATTAATGGTTATGCCCACATAAAACCCTTCGCTTCCTCTAACGTTAAATACCATGTTGTCCTCAAAAATAAGGTACTGCCCTTTTATGCCTTTTAATTTTCCAGAATAGGTTGGGGTTTTGGTTAAATTTAAACTTTTGACCTTAGTAGGATACTGAATTACAGGGAACTCTAGTTGGGTTTCTTCCCGGCTGGCTAAATAGTAGGGTAGTACTTCCTCAGGTAAATAAACTTTTAATTTTTCGCGCCATTCCACTAAATTTTCATCTACGATGTTATTGGTCAACATGGTGCGCCAATTGGTTTTGTCCCCAACATGGTCTTTTAGGGCTACTTCGGTAATTCCCGCCAAGTATCGGTTAGGTACTTCTACAATTTCAATGGCCTCGTGTGCACCTTGGTCGATCCAACGCGTAGGAACTTGTCCTTTTCGTGTAACACCTACCTTAATATTGCTACTATTGGCCAAATACACAATATGTGGCTGTAACTGCACTTTTTTCTCATATTCTAAATCTCTATCCTCTTTGTCCAAATGGGCAGTACTAAGTTCCGGTCTCATGATCCAATCTCCTGCTGAGGGTATTTCAAAAAAACAGGTTCTACAAAAACCTTGTCTGTAGATAGGTCTATCATTTCCACAATTAAGACACTGATGTTTTATAAAACTAATAGTTAGCTGTTTATCAAGTACTTGGTTTACATTTAAAAAATCAGTTTCAAACAGCATATAATATTGAATGGGTTGTCCAATTTCTGTTTGCATTTTTTTTAGTACTCCTTGGTATTGCATGTTTAATTGCTTAATGTATTGTCAATTTGAAAATGATCCTTTTATACGCTACTTTTAGCAATACAAAGATACCTATAAATGCCAATAACTTTATTTAATTCCATTGCCTCTTGGTTGCTGAAAAAGCGCTATCACCAAATAGAACTTTTTTTAAAATATCCAGAAGAAGTACAGGAAGAGGTGTTGTTACAGCTGCTGGAATTTGCCGAGGATACAGAGATAGGAAGAACGTATGAATTTGAAGCCATCGACTCATATAAAATATTCAAGGAAAGACTGCCCATAGTCTCTTATGAAGAAATAGAACCTGTAATAGAACGGACAAGAAAAGGGGAGCAGAATCTATTTTGGCCTACTAAGGTTAAACTATTTGCCAAAAGTAGTGGTACCACCAATGCCAAAAGCAAATTTATTCCGGTAAGTGGAGAGGCACTTGAAGATTGTCATTATAAATCTAGCAAGGATTTGTTGTGTTTATATTTGAACAACAATGAAAATTCCCAATTGTTTACAGGTAAAAGTTTGCGCTTAGGTGGTAGTAAGGAACTATATGAGGACAATGGGTCTTTCTTTGGTGATCTTTCCGCAATATTAATAGATAATATGCCATTATGGGCAGAATATAGTAGTACACCTAGCAATAAGGTTTCTTTAATGAGCGAATGGGAGAGTAAACTTACGGCCATTATTAAAGAAAGTGTGCAGGAGAACGTAACAAGTTTGGCGGGGGTACCTTCTTGGATGCTTGTTTTGTTGAATCAAGTTTTACAGGAAACCGGTAAAGAAAACTTGTTTCAAGTTTGGGAGCATTTAGAAGTTTACTTTCATGGTGGGGTCAATTTTAGCCCTTACAAGGAACAGTATAAAAACCTGCTGCCTAAAAATGATTTTAATTACTATGAAATTTATAATGCCTCTGAAGGTTTTTTTGCTATACAGGATAGAAATAATGCCGATGATCTTTTGCTGATGCTAGATTATGGTATTTTTTATGAATTTATTCCAATGCAAACCTATGGTTCATTGCAGGAAGACGTTGTACCGTTATGGGAGGTACAATTGGGTGTAAATTATGCAATTGTTATTACCACAAATTCTGGCTTATGGCGGTATAAAATTGGTGATACCGTTAGATTTACATCTAAAAGTCCTTACCGGATAAAAGTTACCGGAAGAACTAAGCATCATATAAATGTCTTTGGGGAAGAATTGATTATTGAGAATGCCGAAGAGGCGCTTAAACAAGTCTGCAAAAGAACAAATGCCGAAATTAAGGATTATACGGCCGGACCTGTATTTATGAGCAATAAGGAAAAAGGTGCCCATGAATGGATTATTGAATTTAGAACCATGCCCAATAATATGGATGTGTTTATTGACATTTTGGATGAATCCTTAAAAGCACTGAATTCTGACTATGAGGCTAAGAGATACAATAACATCACCTTAAATAGGCCTGTAGTCAACATTGCACGTAAAGATTTGTTCTATGATTGGCTAAAGGCTAACGGTAAATTGGGGGGTCAACATAAAATTCCTAGGTTATCAAATACAAGGGATTATATTGATGAACTTTTGCAATTGAACATCTAATTTGCTCTATACATACCAATTATTAACCTATTTGCAACATTCTTTCATAGGAGCCAAAAAGTTGAATTAACTTTGTTTTGGATATGTAACAGAGTTAAACAAGTTTGACTACGGCTTTTCATTTTCCCGCCTTAAAAAAGGGACTACACCGATAATTTTAGCGGGTAAACAATTAAATTACGGAAAAATGAAGCTAATTGTACAACTTGCTGTAGGAAAACTTAACCAAACAATAAAATATTATTATTATGGCAGAAAAACTAGTAATCGTTTCAGACATGTGGGGTGCTAAAAAGGGGTTGTGGATAACTTCATACCTTGGCTATCTTCAGCAATATTTTGATATTACTTTTTATGATAGCCAGCAATTGGCCAATATTGATTTGGTAATACAATCAGAAGAGAACGTGCATAATGCATTTGTAAATGGTGGTATAGATACCGCTGTCTCTCATTTATTGAAAAAGGAAAAAGAACCATGTTATTATTTGGCATTTAGTACAGGAGGAACTATTGTGTGGGAGGCTGCAAAACGTGGTTTGCCAGTGAAATCATTATACAATGTTTCTGCAACTAGAATACGTTTAAAGAATGATAGGCCCCATGTGCCATTTCATTTGCTTTATGGTGAAAAAGATGAGTTTATACCTAGTGAGGATTGGGCCAATAGATTAGGAGTGGATATGGAAATTATACCAAATTATGGGCATACCTTATATACCGATGAAAAGATCATACGTAAAGTATGTTTAGACTTGTTAAAAGAGGTTACACAAATTTCACCACAGGTTAAAAAAGTGGTTTGAAAGACATAATGATATAAATAAAAAAAGCGAGGACATATGTCCTCGCTTTTTTTATGCTTTCATTTTAAGTTTTTTGTTATGAAACCGCCTTTAATTTTTTGACCGTCTCATAAGAAAGTTTTTCCTCTGCGTATGGTTTAGTAACCTTAAACTTAGATTCCTCTGTACTTGGCATTTCAAACATTGCGTCCGTAAATATTGCTTCACATAATGAGCGTAATCCCCTAGCGCCAAGCTTATATTCAATAGCCTTGTCTACTATATAATCCAATGCTTGATCTGTAATGGTAAATGTAATGTCATCCATTGCAAAAAGCTTTTCATACTGCTTTATAATAGCATTTTTTGGCTCTGTGAGTATTGCTCGTAACGTCTTTTTATCCAAAGGATTCATGTGGGTAAGTACGGGCAACCTTCCTATGATTTCAGGAATTAAACCAAATTCTTTTAAATCTCTTGGAATAATATATTGAAGCATGTTGGAAGTATCCAAAAAGTTATCAGCCTTAGATGCACTATAACCAACGGCTTGCATATTTAATCTCTTGGTGATGGTTCTTTCAATTCCATCAAAAGCACCACCGGCAATAAATAATATGTTCTCAGTATTTACCTCTATAAATTTTTGATCAGGATGTTTTCTTCCTCCCTTAGGTGGAACATTAACTGTAGTACCTTCCAATAATTTCAATAAACCTTGTTGCACCCCTTCTCCAGAAACATCTCTGGTTATAGATGGGTTATCGCCTTTTCTGGCAATTTTATCAATTTCATCAATGAATACAATACCTCTTTCAGCTTTTTCAAGATTGTAATCCGCCGCTTGTAATAGTCGTGTTAAAATACTTTCAACATCTTCACCTACATAACCCGCTTCTGTCAAAACAGTGGCATCTACAATGGCCAAGGGTACATTTAATAATTTGGAAATTGTTTTGGCCATTAATGTCTTACCGGTTCCGGTCTGGCCAACCATGATAATATTACTCTTTTGAATCTCTATATCATCTTTTTTGGATGGTGGTTGCAATAATCTCTTATAGTGATTATAAACGGCAACAGACATTACTTTTTTGGTACGTTCCTGACCTATAATGAACGTGTCTAAAAATTCCTTTATTTCTTGAGGTTTTTTCAAGACCAATTCAGAAGAAAGATCATTGATCTTAGTCTGCTTTGATTCCTCTGCAACTATACCATGTGCCTGTTCAATACACCGATCACATATGTGCGCATCCAGACCAGCTATCAACAAATTTGTCTCTGGCTTTTTTCTGCCGCAAAATGAACATTCTAAATTTTCCTTTGCCATTATCTATCTTCTCTTTGCTATACCAATTAACGAATTAAATTCGTTTTTGGTTTAAAATCAACAACTTAATTCAATACTTTGGTCGTAATTACTCCTTATCCCTTACTAAAATCTCATCGATCATGCCGTATTTAAGGGCTTCATCTGCCTTCATCCAATAATCGCGATCACTATCTTCACGAACTTTCTCAATATCCTTTCCAGAATGCTCGGAAATGATTTGATACAATTCATCTTTTAGCTTCAAAATTTCCCTAGCGGTAATTTCTATATCACTGGCTTGACCTTGTGCACCTCCCATTGGTTGGTGTATCATTACTCTTGAATGTTTTAATCCGCTACGTTTGTCCTTTTCTCCAGCACATAATAGTACAGCTCCCATAGAAGCGGCCATACCTGTACAGATAGTTGCTACATCTGGACTAATGAATTGCATGGTGTCATAGATACCTAGACCTGCATAAACACTTCCGCCTGGGGAATTAATGTAAATTTGAATATCTTTTTTAGCATCAACACTTGCTAAAAACAATAATTGGGCCTGAACTATATTGGCTACTTGGTCATTAATGCCCGTGCCAAGGAAAATGATGCGGTCCATCATTAAGCGAGAATAAACATCCATAGCTATGACATTCATTGATCTTTCTTCAATGATATTGGGGGTCATGTTCGTTGGGTACATGGTGCTCATGATAGCATCGTAATACGTACTACTGATCCCTTGGTCCTTTATAGCGAAATTCTTGAATTCTTTTCCGTAATCCATAAATGATATATCTGTTTTTTAGAGTAAAAAAAGGTGCCGAAAATTTTATTTCCGGCACCGTAAAGATACTTAATTTATTGTTTGGATTTTATCCGTAAACTTCTTTCACAAAGTTTTCGTATGTAACCTCTTTAACTTTAAGGTTTGCTTTTTCCTTATATAAATTCAATAATTTTTGACTCATTAATTGCTCAGAAAGTCTTTTTACTTCTTCTTGGTTTCCAAGTACACGTGCTGCAATGGTATCCAATTCTTCTTCCTTTGGATCTAATTGACCAAATTGAGCCATTTGCTGACGAATGAAACCTTTTGAAAATTCCTTTAATTCATCGAACTGGACTTGCAAATCGTTATCGCGAATTATTTTACCTTCTATCAACTGATAACGTAGACCTTTTTCAGATTTTTCGTATTCCTCCGTTGCTTGTTCTTCGGTCAATGGCTCTTCACCGGTCATTTGAATCCATTTGGTCAAGAAACCGGTAGGTAGTTCAAACTTGGTGTTCTCAATAAAATATTCCGTAACGTCGTTCAACAATTTTTGGTCTGCTTGTTGCTCAAATTGTTTTTCAGAATCTTCTTTTATGCGTTCCTTTAATTCTTTTTCAGATTTAACACTGTCAGGTCCAAAAAGCTTATCGAATAATTCTTGATTTAATTCTGCAGCTTCACGCTCGTTGATTTCCGTAATCTTAAAGGTTACTTCAACATCTAGTTTTTCTGCTTTTTGCTTATCAATTCCTAAAACACTTGCTAGTGTATGGTCTTCCTTGAAAAGACCTTTTGTTTTTAGGGTTACCTCATCACCAACCTTCTTCCCGACCAAGGCGTCAACTGCTTTTTTGCTTTTAAGTTGGTCAACCTCTAATAAGGCCGTTGTGTTGATTTCTTCCTCTTCATTGATCACAGACCCACTTACTTCATCTTTTTTACTGACCACATCCTTATTTACAAGTTTTCCGTACTGCTTTTGAATACGCTCAACTTGTTCGTCTACCATTTTCTTGTCCGCAACAATTTTATATTGCGTAATGGCTTTTTTGGTTTTTAAAGGCACCTCAAAACTTGGGGCTAAACCTAGTTCAAACTCAAAAGCCAATTCTTCTTGGTCCCAGTCAAAATTGTCTTGTTGTTTTGGAAGTGGATTCCCAAGAACGTCCAATTTTTCCTCGGTAAGGTATTTATTAAGGTTGTCTTGCAACAATTTATTTACTTCATCAACCAAAACGGCTTTACCATATTGCTTTTTAATTAGGCCCATTGGTACTTGGCCTTTTCTAAAACCAGGTATATTGGCCTGTTTTTTGTAATCCTTTAATATGGTATCTACCTTGTCTTGGTAATCATCTTTTGTGATAGCAACTTTAACTACTGCATTTAAATCGTCTATCTGCTCTTTAGTAATATTCATTCCTTAATATCTATTTGCATGTGTAAAATGGGATGCAAAAATACTACATTTTATAAACTCAGCCAATTTTTTAAAGTATTGAATTTCAAAACAAAAGCAACTATGCCTTGTCCTCTTTTAACAAGGTAAAAAAGATAGATTGTAAAAAGGAAAGTAACAGGCTAAAAATCAAAGCCCACCATATATTTCCAACGGCAAATCCGTCTATTAGCTTATCTGCCAATAAAATAATAATTGCATTTATGATAAGCAGAAAAAGGCCTAAAGTAAGGATTGTTACGGGCAAGGTCAGAATTACAAGAATAGGTTTTATCAAAATATTCAATAAACTTAAGACCACAGCCACGATGACTGCCGTCATAAAAGTGTCTACGGATACATTGGGTAAAACATGGGCCAATATCAAAACTGCCAAAGCGCTTAAAAGTATTCTTAATACTAATTTCATAATGTTATTTGTTATAAATGTTAAGCCTATATCCGTAATTTACTAAAACAATTGCTAAGCCTTGTCAATATTAATTGAAAAATACCAAGGATTTGCTAAGAAATTGTGTTGGGTTCTCAGCGTGTAACCAATGTCCGGCATTTTCTATTGTTTGTATTTTGGCCTTGGGGAAATGACGGTATATTGCCTCATTGTCATTATCGGTAATATATTCCGACCGGTCGCCCCTTAAGAATAGAGTAGGTCCGTTAAAGCTTTCAGTGCTGCTAATATTGTCTCCAATTTCCTCCATTTTTTCACTTAGTACAGCTAAATTAAATTTAAAGCAAAGTTTTTTATTTTCATCCCTGTCCAAGTTTTTTAGCAAGAACTGTCTTATACCTGTATTTGAAATATGTTTTTTCAACTGTTCATCCGCATCCTTTCTGGATTTTAAATTCGTGGTGTCCACCGCATTTAAACCGTTGATTATTTCCTGATGGTGTGGTGGGTAGAATTTGGGTGCAATATCCGCCACCAATAGTTTTTCCATACGCTCTGGATAAGAACATGCAAATTGCATAGCGGTCTTTCCGCCCATGGAGTGGCCTATAACATTGGTCTTTTCTATATGATGATGGTCAAGATAATTTAATAGGTCGTTGGATAATATATCGTAATTAAAATCTGGCGAATGAAAACTTTTGCCATGGTTGCGTTGGTCAATTAAATGAACGCAAAATCCGTTATCGGCAAAAGAATTACCTAGGGTTTTCCAATTGTCCAACATGCCCAAAAATCCATGTAAAATACATAGTGGCCTGCCTTCTCCTATTATAACCGAGTTTAAAAGTGGTGTCATTTTAGTCTGTGTAAATACATGTTCACTACATTTTCCAAGCCAAGATAAAGTGCTTCGCAGATAAGTGCGTGACCTATGGAAACTTCTTTAAGATTTGGAATGTTCTTGGCAAAATATTCAATATTGTCAAGACTTAGGTCGTGGCCTGCATTGATTTCAACGCCTAGTTCATTGGCACGTGTGGCGGCATTGACAAATGGTTCAATGGCTTTCTCTTTGTTTTTTGGGTACAAATTGGCATAACTTTCCGTGTAAAGTTCAATACGGTCTGTACCAATAATTTTGGCACCTTCTACCATTTTTGGGTCCGGGTCTACAAAGATTGATGTTCGTATACCTTCCTGTTTAAAGGTATTGATGACATCGGTTAGAAAATCCTTGTATTTAATCGTATTCCACCCGGCATTGGAGGTAATTGCGTCTACAGAGTCGGGCACCAAGGTTACCTGTTCCGGTTTTATTTCCAACACCAGGTCAATAAATTTGGTAATAGGGTTGCCCTCAATATTAAATTCTGTAGTGACCAATTGTTTTAAATCCTTGGCATCTTTATATTTTATATGACGTTCGTCCGGTCTTGGGTGAATGGTTATACCTTGTGCACCAAAATCCTCCAAGTCTTTAGCAACCTTTAATAAGTCAGGAACATTGCCTCCTCTTGCGTTCCTTAGAGTTGCTATCTTGTTCACATTAACGCTAAGTTTTGTCATTATGTCTTATTTAACTTTTAGGAGCCTCAAAAATACGAATAAGGCACACCTTTTGATATTATTAATTGTTATTTTGCGTTATATATTAGCCTATGCATATTCAAGAACATATTATTACGAACATTCCGGTATTTGAAATCAAGGACACCTTTGAGAAGGTGTTGGAGTTTTTTCAGGACACTACATATTCACATATTGCGGTTGTAGAAGATGGTAGATTCTTAGGTGTTTTTTCAGAAAACGACTCTGAAGCCCTGCTTCCCAATACCAAAATAGAGCAGTTTAGATATGAATTGGATGGCTTTTTTGTGCGTAGGGATACCAATTGGTTAGATGTGTTAGAGAGTTTTGCTAGAAATGAAACCAATATTTTACCTATTTTAAGTGAAAAGGAAGAGGTGCTAGGTTATTATGATTTAAGTGATATTGTTACCGTTTTTATAGACACCCCTTTTTTTACGGACCCAGGCAGTATCTTGGTCGTAGCTACGGGTATCAATGATTATTCCTTTAGTGAAATTGCCCAAATTGTAGAAAGTAACAATGCCAAGTTGATCGGTGGTTTTATAACCGATACCCAAAATGATATCATTCAAGTAACATTAAAAATTACCACTAATAACTACAATAAGGTGGTTCAGACATTTAGAAGGTATAATTATCATATATTATTCGGTAATAGTGACGATCAGTTTTTGGAAGACCTTAAGGACCGTTCTGACTATTTGGATAAATATTTAAATGTCTAGTATGAAAGTAGCCATTTATGGTCAAACCTATCAAGACAATGCAATAGAATATCTAGTAGAATTGCTGGATGAGTTGGATAAAGAAAACGCCATTGTTGCCATAGAGGAAGATTTTTACCAATTGTATAAAGAGGGGGATGCTTCTAACTCATATGCCACTTTCAATTTAAATAAGGGGCTGGATACTTCTTTTGATATGTTCGTAAGTTTTGGGGGTGATGGTACAATCCTTAGGGCAACCACTTTTGTTCGTGACTTGGGTATTCCTATTGTAGGGGTCAATACGGGCCGGTTGGGATTTCTTTCTACTTTTAAGAAAGAGGATGTCAGAAAAGTGGTCCAAGAATTTAAGCAAGGTGCCTATACCGTAGTTGAGCGTAGCTTGGTACAGCTAAATACCCAAAAATTAGATAAGGAATTTGGACAACTTAATTTTGCACTTAATGAAATTACGGTAAGTAGAAAAGATACCACCTCTATGATTACCGTAGAGACCTTTTTAAATAACGAATATTTAACTTCATACTGGGCAGATGGCCTTATTATTTCAACACCAACAGGTTCTACCGGGTATTCCTTAAGTTGCGGTGGGCCGGTTATAGTACCTACAGCAAAATCCTTGGTGCTTACACCAATTGCACCTCATAATCTTAATGCTAGACCGTTGGTAATTTCAGATGACACTATTATTCGGTTAAAGGTGTCCGGTAGGGAGGAGAATCATTTGGTGTCACTGGACTCTAGAATTGCTTCATTGGAGAACGGGGAGGAAATTACCATAAGAAAAGCTTCTTTTACTATTAAAATGATAGAGTACACTTCAGAAAGTTTTTTAAAAACCCTTAGAAACAAATTGCTTTGGGGAGAGGATAGAAGAAATTGAACTCGGTTTAAAACAATAAATAAATCTAAACGCTGTTTATCCATTGTGAACAATCTTTTGTTCAGGAATCTAGGTAGAATAGGTTCTGGGCATCAACTGCAAATATTATTTTATGCGTTATATAGCGTTATTAATGCTACTTTTTTCAATAAGCGGCATGCAATCACAAACTTATGAAGTAGGTGTTTTTGCCGGTGGAGCCAATACTATTGGTGATGTTGGAAAAACCAATTATATATTACCGTCTGATATAGCCGTTGGGGGACTATTTAAATGGAACAAAAGCAAACGCTATGCGTGGCGTGCCAGTTTAATGTATGGGCAGTTTACCGCAGACGATAACAAATCCAGTTCAGCGGCAAGACAACAGCGTGGGTATGTTGTAGATAATCATATCTTGGAAGGTTCCGTTGGTCTGGAGTTTAACTTTGTAGATTATAATCTTCATAAACTGGGCCCTGCATTTACTCCTTATCTGTATACGGGACTAACCTATTTTAGATATGACTATGAATATTTTAATGGGGGAGTTTTACAGGAAATTAATCAAAAAGATGGTAGTTTTGCCGTGCCAATTACTGCGGGTTTTAAGTATCGTATTAATCAGTTTCTTATTTTTGGGGCAGAAATAGGGGCAAGGTATACCTTTACGGACAACTTGGATGCCAGCAATCCAAGAGGTTCTAACTATGAGGATTTTCAGTTTGGAAATATTTTTAGTGATGATTGGTATGTTTTTTCTGGTTTGACATTGACCTATACTTTTGGCAGAAAGCCCTGTATGGATTGTTTTGAGTAAATAAACATGAGCACAATTAACGAGATTGATAAATTAAACGTTCCCAAACATCTGGCCATAATTATGGATGGTAACGGTAGATGGGCCAAAGAACGTGGAAAGCTTAGGGTTTTTGGTCATGAGCATGGTGTAAAAACCGTTAGAATAGTCGTTGAGGAATGTGCGCAGTTGGGAATAGATTTTTTAACTTTATACACGTTTTCTACGGAAAATTGGAATCGGCCAAAGGTTGAAGTGCAGACACTTATGCGGCTTTTAGTGTCCTCTTTAAGAAAAGAACTTAAATCTTTTAACAAAAATAACATCCGCCTAAACACTATTGGTAATATTGAAGCCCTACCCTCAAAAGCCTATAAGGAATTGATTGAGGTAATGGACCAAACTAAGCAAAATACAGGCATGACCCTAACTTTGGCACTTAGTTACGGCGCACGTGAAGAACTGCAGTCCGCGGTAAAAGCTATTAGTACCAAAGTTAAAAATAATATAATTTCAATTGAAAATATTGACGAAACCATTATAAATAACCATCTTTACACGCACAATTTACCAGACGTGGACTTGCTTATCCGTACTAGTGGAGAACATCGGATCAGCAATTTTTTATTATGGCAAATTGCATATGCCGAGTTATACTTTATTGATGTATTTTGGCCAGATTTTAGAGAACACCATTTGGTGGAGGCTATTAAAAATTACCAGAACAGAGAACGAAGATTTGGAAAAACTAGCGAACAACTCACTTAAAGATATGACCAGGTTCATATCCTTGAACCACATTTTATCCACCTTTTTATTTTTAATTTCCCTAACTACCGTGGCACAGGAAACTTCCTATGAAGACGGTAAAAGTTATATTTTGGGCGGATTGGAAGTAACCGGGTTAGAAAGTTATAACGAACAAACGGTAAAGACCTATACCGGTCTTAGAGTTGGCCAACCTATCACCTTGCCCGGAGAACAGATTAGCGAGGTTATTAAGAAGTTATGGGGTCTTGAGCTATTTAGTGAAATAGAATTTTATATTACCAATATAGAAGGTAATAATGTCTTCTTGGAGCTGAATATCATTGAGCGCCCTACATTGACCAACGTTACTTTTTACGGTGTAAAAAAAGGTAAAATAGATGGGTTGATCAAAGATACCGATCTTAAAAAAGGTAAAAAGATTACAGAAAGCCTTATCGCCAATTCTAAAAATTACATTACCAATAAATACAAGAAGCAGGGATATTTAAATGCCCAGGTCAATATTGCGACCGCCAAGGATACTTCTGAGACCAACGCCCAAAGTATGGTCGTTAATGTAAAAAAAGGAGACAAGGTAAAGATTCGTGAAATTGTGTTCACGGGCAATGAAGAGTTAAAGGATAAAAAATTACGTAAGGCATTAAAGAATACCAAGGAAAAGAAGTTTGGTAGATTTTGGAAAAAATCAAAATATATCCAAGAGGACTATAAGGAAGATCTAGGATTATTGGTCGATAAATTTGCGGAAAATGGTTTTCGTGATGCCAGGGTAATTTCAGATAGTGTGGTTAAGGTCGATGAAAATAATATTGATCTTCATATAAAAGTTGAAGAAGGCGACAAGTATTATTTTGGTGATATTGATTTTGTGGGGAACACCGTTTATACCGATCGTCAATTGAACCAAGTCTTGGGGATTAAAAAAGGAGATACGTATAACGGGGTATTGCTAAGGGAACGTATTGCTGATAATTCCAAGCCAGATCCATCAGATGTTACTAGCTTATATCAAAATAATGGATATCTTTTTTCTACAATAAACCCTGTAGAAATTTCTGCGGCCAATGACACCATAGATTTTGAAATACGGATTATAGAAGGTAAGGAAACCTTTCTAAACCATGTTACGGTCAGTGGTAACGATAAGACCAATGATCACGTAATTTATCGTGAGTTACGTACCCGCCCAGGTCAAAAATATAATAAATCGGACATTATTAGAAGTATCAGGGAATTGGGGCAACTTGGTTTTTTTGATGCGGAACAGATTACACCAGACGTTTTGAACGCCAACCCTAATGATGGTACTGTTGATCTTGCTTGGAGTTTGGTAGAGTCAGGATCTAGCCAGATAGAGTTGCAAGGTGGATATGGCGGCGGTGGTTTTATAGGTACATTAGGTTTGTCCTTTAGTAATTTTTCCATACAGAATTTATTCAAGGGCGAAAAGTATAAACCTGTGCCAATGGGTGATGGTCAGACATTCGCACTTAGATTACAGGCAAGTAGAACCTTTAGGGTATATAGTTTAAATTTCTCCGAGCCTTGGTTGGGTGGTAAGAAGCCGGTTCGTTTTAACTTAAGTGTCTCTAGAACGCAGCAATTTGCAGCTTCCTATGGAAGTAATGGTAATATTGATATCAATAAAGATCAACAATTTTCTATTACTGGGGTAACAGCAGGATTGGCAAAACGTGTACAATGGCCAGATGACTTTTTTACCATTTCACATTCTTTAGGGTATCAGTTATATGATTTTAGAAACTATAATATAGGATTGTTCAATTTTGGTAACGGTAAGGCAAATTCCTTGGCATATACTTTTGGTATTTCCAGAAGTTCACAGGGTCCTAGCCGTATTTTTCCAACTTCTGGATCTACGTTTGAACTAACGGGTAAATTTACGCCTCCTTATTCCTTGTTTAGCGATAAGGATTTTAAAGCATTAAAAGAGCGTTCAGAAGAACTTACTGAATTACAAGCGGAGCGTAGAAGCCTTGGACAGACATTGACCGCAAGCGAAACCAAGGAATTGGAAGATTCAGATCAAGAACGTTTTAGGCTTTTGGAATATTACAAGATTAAATTTAAGGGCGATTGGTATACAACTTTAGTGGATAAATTGGTCCTTAGGTCAAATGCGGAGTTTGGATTTTTAGGTAGTTACAATAGTAATATTGGTGATGTTCCTTTTGAACGATTCTTTGTAGGTGGTGATGGTCTTGGTAACTTTACATTAGATGGTAGGGACGTAGTACAACTAAGAGGGTATGACAATCAAGCTTTAACACCGGTAGACCCTATTACGGGTCAACAAGATGGTGGTTTAATTTACAATAAGTTCTCATTGGAGTTACGTTACCCCTTAACTTTAAAACCTTCTGCATCTATCTACGGACTTGCATTTTTAGAGGGAGGTAACTCTTTCAACAATTTTCAGGAGTTTAATCCGTTTCAATTAAAACGATCGGCCGGTGTGGGGCTGCGGATCTTTATGCCGGCATTTGGTTTGCTGGGTATTGATTTTGGTTACGGATTTGATGAAGATCTTAGACCGCAATCGGCAGGACAAGGTCCTAGCGGTTGGCAAACTCACTTCATAATTGGTCAACAGTTTTAATTTTTACGACAATATTAAATATCTTGCACACGCTAATCCTTTCATTTTTAAAGATTAAGTAGTTTTGGCACGATATTTTCTATAAGATTAAACGATATCAATGATGAGTACAAAAACAAACATCTTTTTTCTGATAACGGTCATGTTGATGACCACTGTAGCAATGGCACAGCGTGGCGTTAGGATAGCCTATGTAGATATGGAATATATTCTAGAGAACGTTGAGGAATACCGTGATGCTACGGAGCAATTAGAGACCAAGGTGCAACGTTGGAAAGTAGATGTAGAACAGAAACAGAGTGTCGTAGAGCAAATGAAGAAAGATTTAATGGCAGAGAAGGTATTGCTTACACCTGAATTGATTGCTGAACGTGAGGAAGAAATTCAGATATTGGAACGCGAGATGATCGAGTATCAACAAGATCGTTTTGGACCGCAGGGAGATTTGGTTTTACAAAAACGTAGGCTTATACAACCTATACAAGATCAAGTGTTCAATGAAGTACAAAAAATAGGTGCAAATAAAAAGTATGATTTTATTTTTGATAAATCTGCGGATGTTGTAATGTTGTATTCTGAAAAAAGACATGATATCAGCGATATAGTCTTAAGAGGAATTGCAAGGACAAGAAAAGTTAGTGCACCGTCTAAAAAAGCTAATGATAGATTAGATGCTTTTCAAGATGAAGATGCGGTAGATGAAGAGGAAATAAGCGAAGCATTGCAAGAACGTTTGGACAAAGCAAATGAAGCAGCGGCAGCAAGAGAGAAGACAGCGGCAGATACTAGGGCAGAACAGCTTAAATTACGTGAGGAGCGAAAGAAAGCTTATGAAGAGCGAAGGAAAAAATTATTGGAAGAGCGTGAAGCTAAAAAACAACAAAAATTAAAAGAAAGAAATAGAGATACCGAAAAAGATGATAGCGGTACTATTTAAATAGGTTTATTAACCATAAAATTAACACTCAAATTAGATTTAAATTAGAACTCATGAAACAAGTAAAACAAATAGTAGTAGCCTTATTGTTGTTCGTAGCAACAACAAGTTTCGTAAATGCACAAAGTAAAGTTGCGCATATTGATGTTACTCAATTATTAGCGGCAATGCCAGAAATGAAAGCTGCAGAAGCCGAATTAAAGAAATTACAAGAAACCTATAATGCCGATATTCAAGCCTCAATGACAGAATTGCGTAACAAGTTTACCCAATACCAAAATGAAGCTGCCTCTAAGTCTAAAGAAGAAAATGATAAGAGAGCAATAGAATTACAAGGTTATGAAAAAAATATAGGTGAAGCTCAACAAGCTGCACAACAAGAATTTCAAAAGAAACAAGCAGAATTGTTTGCTCCAATTTCAGAAAAAGCGAAAGCAGCTATAGAACAAGTAGCAGCTGCCCAAGGTTTTGATTATGTTATTGATGCACAAGCAGGTGGTGGCTTGATCGTTGCCAAAGGCAAAGACCTTTTACCTGATGTAAAAAAGCAATTAGGTTTCTAAACCAAACCATATAAATAGTATTAAAAAGCCATCGGGAACGATGGCTTTTTTTATGGGAATATTTTTCTTTTAATGTTTTTCCAACGTAATTTTCTAATGAACGTGCCTTCTTCCTTATTAACAATATAAGGGGTATTAGAAGTAGTGGCATTTGTAAAACCAACCATATTGTTCCAAAAAGATGAAAATGACTTACTCTTAATGGCCATTTTTACGGAAGCGATAATGCTTAGAAGCAAGCCGTATCGCATAGAAAACATTGCTTTACCCTGCAACTGTTTGGCTTTTTGGTTATACGCCTTTCCTGTAGGCCTTAAGTGCTTTACATGCAATGATGTGTCCGTTAAAAGGGTAAACCCGTGATATTTTGCCAAAAGTTCATCTACGGTATCCCATCCCATGGCATTTTTAATGCCGCCAATTGCTAAAAAACAGGGTTTGGAATAAGCCTTTAATGCTCCGCGAATATGATCTTTGTTCATAGGGTGGTTCAACAACCATTCACCCGAACCGTTTTGCTCATATATAAATCCACCACATATTCCTAAATTAGGATTTTTTATAAAGTGATTGCAGACGGATTGAAAATACTGTTTCGGTAAAATTAGGTCGGCATCAAGTTTTACAATAAAATCATAGGCACCATCTAAGATTGCCAAACCTTGGTTAAAGGCATTGACTACTTTGCTGCCGGGCATATGCTCTGTGGAGGAAACAATGTTCAATTTGTGGAAAAAAGAGTGTTTTTCTACAAAATGGTCAATAATTGTTTCTGTATTATCCGTAGAATTATCATTGACGAGTATCACTTTTTTAGGAGGAAGGGTCTGGAGCACAATAGAGGTTAATGTACGCTCTAAATAGTCCTCTTCATTGTGTATGGGAATAACGATATAGTAATCCATAACTAACAATATCTAATGCTTTCTAGTAGCGTAAACAATATAGTATCTAGGGGTAAAATAGCGGAGAAGCGGTCTAATTCCAAGTTTTTTTACCGGATTGGTCCATTTTTGACTATCCTGAATTTCCCATCCGGCTTTTTCCAATAACCAGTTGAATTGCCAATCTTCAAATTCGTGGTAATGCCTGTCCCATTTATCCGTTTTACTTCTATAAGCAGGTGAAAACCATAATTTCAAGGGTATGCTGGCAACAAGTTTATCCGCTTTTATATTGGACAATACATTTAAAGGCGCCAATAGATGTTCAAAAATTTCAAAAGCGGTAACAACTTCCGCATCAGAATCAAGTACTGCAGAGAAGTCGAAATCCAAGTCCTCTCCATTCGTATTTTTCACCGTATATCCCTGTTCTAGCATGATCTGCGAAAACGGATTTTCAACACCCAAATCCAAAATAGGTTCATTTGTATTTATGTGCTTTTGTAAAAAATGCAGTGTATGTTTAAATCGTTTATTGGGAAAGCTTTTTTCGTACATTTTAAATTCTGTAAACCATTGCATTGACGTTCATGCCTGCGCCAACACTTGCAAAGATAACAACATCTCCTTTGGTTATACCGTGATTTTCCATTTTACCGCTTTTCACCATATCAAATAAAGTTGGTATCGTGGCAACGGAGCTATTACCCAATTTAGAAATACTCATGGGCATAATACCTTCTGGCATTTGCATATCATAAACTCTGTAAAAGCGCTTTAAAATAGCCTCGTCCATTTTTTCATTGGCTTGATGAATAAATACTTTTTTCACCTTTTCTATTGGGGTGTTGCTCTTTGCCAAACATTCTGCCATGGCTTGTGGTACATGGGTTACGGCAAACTCATAAATTTTTCTACCGTACATTTTTATGTACTTCGTGGGGTCATTTAGGTTCTTATTGTAACTAGTGCCAAAGAATAAGTAGTTGGCCTCATCAATGGCAAATGTGGCGGACTCATGCGCCAATATTTCTCCACTATTCTCCTTTTTTTCAACAATGGTGGCACCCGCACCATCTGAATATATCATAGAATCGCGGTCAAAATCATCTACAATTCTCGATAAAGTTTCCGCACCGATCACCAAACATTTATTGGCAATACCACTTTTAATAAAAGCATTTGCCTGTATCATTCCTTCTAACCACCCAGGGCAGCCAAATAATAGGTCATAGGCAACACATTTTGGGTTTTTAATTTGTAATTGATGCTTTACCCGTGTTGCTAAACTGGGTAAGGTGTCTCCTTGCTTGTGACCATATGATATGTCACCAAAGTTATGGGCCACTATAATATAATCCAGTGTTTCTTTGTCTATTTGGGCATCTGCTATAGCTTTTTCCGCAGCAAAATAAGCAAGATTAGAAGCGGTATATTTTTTATCCGCATACTTTCTTTCCTCAATACCTGTTATGGCCTTAAATTTTTCAATTATAACGTCATTCTTATGATTAAACGGGCTACCGTCTAAATTGAGAAAGTTATGATTGTTAAAGTCTGAATTTTTAATTGTTAGGGATGGAATATAACTGCCTGTACCGGTAATTGCTATGCTCATTGTGTTCTCTAGTTTATTAAGAAATTTAATGAACTGGATTCAATTATTTTATGCATGCATAATAAATATTACGATGTCCATAAAGCAAAATTTATGATGACTACTAACAAAAAAGCCTTTTCGATTAATCAAAAAGGCTTTGGTAAGTACTGAAAACACTGTTTATTCAATATCTGCGTATGCCTCAATTGGGGCGCAGGTACAGATTAAATTACGATCTCCATAGGCATCATCAACCCTTCTTACTGCAGGCCAAAATTTATTTTCCCTTAAATAAGGTAAAGGAAATGCCGCTTTTTGTCTTGAGTAAGGGAAAGGCCATTCGTCCCCGGTCGTCATATCCAAAGTATGTGGAGCATTCTTGAGTATATTATCTGACGTTTCATTAGAACTTTCATCAATCTCTGCTCTAATGGAAATCATGGCATCGCAAAACCTATCCAGTTCTTCAAGATTTTCACTTTCTGTAGGCTCTATCATTACCGTACCTGCAACAGGGAATGAGACGGTGGGGGCATGGAAGCCATAATCCATAAGTCTTTTGGCAATATCCGTTACTTCTATACCATTTTGTTTAAAAGGTCTACAGTCAATGATCATTTCATGGGCGGCCCTGCCTTTTTCCCCGGTATAAAGAACATCAAACTTACCACTTAAGCGTTGTTTAATGTAATTAGCGTTTAATATGGCAATTTTTGTAGAATGGGTCAATCCTTGTTCACCCAACATTTTAATATAAGCGTAGGAAATTAGACAGGCCAATGAACTACCCCAAGGTGCCGCTGAAATTGCGGTAATGGCATTTTCACCACCTGTAGCTATTACGGGGTTGCCCGGTAAAAATGGCACCAATTGTGGGGCTACGCAAATTGGGCCAACTCCTGGTCCGCCTCCTCCATGGGGAATGGCAAAAGTTTTGTGCAAGTTTAAGTGACATACATCTGCACCTATCATGCCCGGGTTGGTCAATCCTACCTGTGCATTCATATTGGCACCATCCATATACACTTGACCTCCATGGTCATGTATTAATTTTGTAATTTGTTTAATAGAGGATTCAAATACACCGTGGGTAGATGGGTAAGTCACCATCAAAGCTGCTAATTTGTCTGAATGTAGCTTTGCTTTTTCTTCAAGGTCTGTAACATCAATGTTACCTTTATCATCAGTTTTGGTAACAATTACTTTCATACCGGCCATAACCGCAGATGCGGGATTTGTACCATGGGCAGAAGAGGGAATTAAACAAATATTACGTTCAGAATCTCCTCTAGATTCATGATATGCCCTAATGGCCATTAACCCTGCATATTCTCCTTGAGCCCCTGAATTAGGCTGTAAAGAGGTGTCTGCAAATCCTGTAATAACGGATAGGTCTTTTGCCAATTCTTTTAATACAATTTGATATCCTTCTGCTTGCTCAACGGGCACGAACGGGTGAATGTTTCCCCAATTGGTCATACTTAACGGAAGCATTTCCGTAGCAGCATTCAACTTCATGGTGCAGCTTCCCAAGGAAATCATACTATGGTTCAAAGCAAGGTCCTTACGCTCCAATGTTTTTATATAGCGCATTAATTCTGTTTCTGAATGATAGGAATTAAAGACTTTATTTTCCATAAAACTGCTGGTTCTACGCAATTGGTGGGGAATAGCGGTCTCATTGATTAGTTTTGTAACCTCTACCGACTTTTTTTCCAGAGCTTTGGAGAAAATGGTAAGAATTTGATTGATATCCTTCAAAGACGTTGCTTCATTGACCGCTATGGATATCGTATCGTTATCAATATATAAGAAATTTACCTCGTGTTTTTCTGCTATAGGCCTTACTTTATTGGCATCGGTTTTTACGGTAATCGTATCAAAATATGCCGTATTGGTTTGGTACAAGCCTAACTTTTCTAAAGCATCTGTCAACGTTACAGCGGTGGTATGTACTTTATTGGCAATGTACTTTAATCCTTTTGGGCCGTGATATACGCCATACATGCCCGCCATTACCGCCAATAGAACTTGTGCCGTGCATATATTGGATGTAGCCTTATCTCTTTTTATATGTTGTTCACGTGTTTGCAGCGCCATACGCAATGCAGGTTTGCCATCAGTATCTTTGGTCACCCCAATTATACGACCAGGAATACTTCTTTTATATACTTCCTTGGTTGCGAAATAAGCCGCGTGAGGGCCGCCATAACCTAAGGGAATTCCAAAACGTTGTGTGGTGCCAACGACTACATCTACACCAAACTCCCCCGGAGGGGTCAGCATGACTAGACTTAAGATGTCTGCAGCTACCGCTACTTTAATATCATTGGATTTGGCATTGGAAACAAATGCCGCATAATCGTTCACCTGTCCGTATTTACCAGGATATTGTAATAAAGCTCCGTAAAAATCGCTATCAAAATTAAACTCCTCATGATTGCCGATTACCAATTCAATTCCTAAAGGCGTGGAGCGGGTCTTTAATAACGAAAGTGTTTGTGGTAGTATTTCTTCGGATACAAAGAATTTTAGGATATTGTTCTTTTTTTGTTCCCTGCTACGTACGTCATATAACATGGTCATGGCCTCTGCTGCAGCCGTACTTTCATCCAATAACGAGGCATTGGCCAGTTCCATACCGGTCAAATCCGTTACAATGGTCTGGAAGTTTAATAATGCCTCTAATCTACCCTGGGCAATTTCTGCTTGGTACGGGGTGTACGCCGTATACCAACCTGGGTTTTCAAGAATATTTCTTTTTATGACGGATGGGGTGAGACTTTCATGATAGCCCAAACCAATATAGGTGCGAAAAACTTTGTTCTTTTTAGATAGTGCCTCTATATGTGCCAAATATCTATGTTCGCTTAAAGGTTCGTCTAAATCTAGGGGTTCTTTCAGCCTAATATCTTCCGGTATGGTTTCGTAAATGAGCTGTTCCAAATTATCGACACCAACGGTATCGAGCATGTGTTTTAAGTTTTCTTCCCTGATGCCGATATGGCGCAGTGCAAACACGTCAGTCTTCATAGATAGTATTGTTATATATGGTACAAAATTACCAAATAAATATGGGTATTTAAGGCGGTTTGAGATGCTATGTAGGTAAAGTTTTTAACCAAAACATAAGGTTATAAACACTTTAGCTACTTTTGTTTAATGGCAGGGTTCAAAAGAATTTTTGATTTTTATCTAGATGCTAGCGTTCACGTGGCTTTAGCGGTATTAAGCTTGATTCATATTACGGCCCTAACGGTAAACATAAGCATTGATATTCACCTGTATGGATTCATTTTTTTTGGAACTATTTGCTGTTATAATTTTGTGAAATATGGGGTAGAGGCCCATAAATATATTTTAGTAGCGAACAGGTATCATAAGAACATACAATTTTTTAGTTTTGTCTGTTCGTTAATTGCTGGTTATCACGCTTTTTTTTTAACGGAAAAGGTCTTTTTAGGATTACTTATATTGGGAGGGGTTACGGCTTTTTATGCCTTGCCCGTTTTACCAAAACATAGAAATTTTAGGAGTTTAAGTGGACTAAAAATCATTATTGTTGCCTTGGTATGGTCCGGAACCACGGTGTTGTTACCTGTATATGCTGTTTCTGGCCATTTTGAAAATCATATTAAACTAGAGGCTTTACAGCGCTTTATCTTGGTCTTGGTTCTTTTAATACCGTTTGAAATTAGGGATTTAAAATATGACCATAAGGATTTGAAAACACTGCCACAACGTTTGGGAACAAGGGGTGCAAGAAGAATAGGTTATGTATGGGTTCTTCTATTTTGTATGATTACCTATTTCAAATCTGATATAGGTCTAGTTGCAATTATTACCGATACTATTTTCAGTGGTTTGTTAATTGTGGCCTTATACGGTACCAAAACTATACGGTCTAAATATTATGCTTCATTTTGGGTAGAGGCGTTACCCTTGGTTTATTGGGTTTTGGTCGTAATTTCAACCAGGATAACTAATTTTTAATAGGCAGGGATTCCTTCATTTTACGTTTATCCTCTTCAGATAAGGCAACTAAATTGGCTTTGTTGCAAAGTGTGGTCAATTTTTTATTGCGCTTACTGTGTTTGGTACAAGCTTTACACATTAGAATGTGGAAACGCAACGAAATCTTTTCCCAAAAAGTAGCTTCTTTATATTGAGCTTTGTTGCAAATACATGCCGCCTTTTCACATGAAATCATCATAATTAAAACCAATTTTGATTTAAACAAGCCATTAACCCAGTTCTGGCTCTATGTATCATTACCCAAAGGTTAGACGCATTTATTCCTAGAGCATTACAAATATCTTCCGTTTCCATACCTTCAATTGTTTTCATGGTAAAGACTTGTGCTTGTTTTTTTGGCAGTTTTGCTATACATTTTTGAATTGCCAATCCTAATTCTTCGTTTTCCAGCGCATCATTTTCAAAGTTGCTGTTTGGGTCGGCTATACGTTCTTCTAGCCAATCTCCTTCAGCATCGGTCTGTGAACTGTAGTTCATTCTAACCTCGGCCTTCCCTTTTTTAGAATTTATCTTACGATAATGGTCAATGACCTTACGTTTTAAAATGGCTATGAGCCATGTACGTTCTGCAGCATCACCCTTAAAGTTTTTAGCGGATTTTAACCCTGCTATAAAAGTGTCCTGTACTAAATCTTTAGCGATCTCTGCATCATTTACCCTAGCAACGGCGTAATTAAACAAATAATCGGCATAAAGATCTACCCAAGTGTCTGGATGAAGTTGATGTGTTTTCATTTTTTCTTATGCCTTTCAAAAATAGATTAATTTTAGGGATTATGATTACTTTTGAACTCAATCCTATTTCTTATGAATAAAATTTTATTTGTATTACTGTTGGTCCTTGGTCAATTAAGTTATGGTCAAATAAGCTCCATGCCTATTTCTGAATTTACTTCTTATAATGAAAATAGCGAAATTTTAGTGGACGTAAGAACTCCAGAGGAGTTTAGCCAAGGTCATATTGAGGGGGCTGTAAATATTGATTGGTTTTCAAAAGACTTCAATGATAAGGTTAAGGGCCTTGACAGAAATAAAACCATTTATGTTTATTGTAAAAAAGGGGGTAGGAGCCTAAAGTCACAAGAACGCTTAGCTTCCTTAGGTTTTGCAAAAGTAATAAATCTAGAAGGTGGGTTTGATATTTGGTATGGTGAACAAATAAAGCAATAGTATTGTAAATACATTATCCTGAGGTCTAGGAAATTACTTTTGTATTAAAACGGGCCAAAGTAGTGTGGGCCTTTTTTTTAAGTTACAATTTAGAATTCCCTTTAAAAAATTATGCCATTAAAATTTACCGTCTTCTTCTAGTTGTGCAAGAATATTTTTGAGTTGGGTTTCCCGTATAGGTTTTATAATATAATCTGAAACCTGATTTATTTTTTTGGCACGCTCAATATCAACATCATCTACAGAAGATGATACCATGTAGATGGTTATCTTTTTTCCTACTTTGGGCTGTATTTTGATGTATTCCTCCATGAACTGGAATCCGTCCATGACGGGCATGTTTATATCCAACAAAATAACATCTGGCAGTTCTTTTTCATTGCTGAGATTGTCCAGCATAAAATCCATAGCCGCCAAACCATCTTTAAAAGCGATTATTTTCTTAATTGAATTAAAAGATTTTAAAGTAGCTGCCATGGTGAATTGATAGATTTCATCATCATCAACTATACAAAAGTTAATATGGTTATTCATGTGTTGTTGTTAGTTTAATGTAACGGTAAAAGTTGAGCCTTCATTAACTTTACTTTGTGCAGAAATACTCCCGCCCATAGCCTCAATTTGTGCCTTTGTTAAAAACAGCCCAACCCCTTTGGCATCAGGATGTCTGTGGAATACTTTATTTAAACCGAACAGTTTGTCTCCATGTTGCTTTAAATCTATACCTATGCCATTGTCCTTAAACGATAATTGCACCCTACCGTTGACCTCTTTGGACTTAATTTCAATTTCAGGAGCACGATCCTTAGATTTATATTTCATGGCATTTCCTAACAAGTTAAGAAAAATACTTTCTAAATATATTTGATTATAGACTATTTTGGGAGCATCTGTAAAATTACATTTTATATTAGCATTGGTCTGTATGATTTCTGCTGCCAAAATTTCCTTTGTTTTGTTCAGGGTTTCATCAAAGCTTAATTGTTGAATGGACTTGTTGGCTTCATGCTTGACCTTTAGCGATTCTACTAAAGTGTTTAACGTTAAGGTAAGATGGTCAACTACAATTTCAAATTTTTGAAAAAGTTCCTCTTTTAAATGCTCATAAGTGGGGTCTTTATACATACCTAACAAGGCATTTAAGTTACTTACCGGAGACCTTAAATTATGTGATGTAATATGATTGAATTCTGCTAACTGTTTGTTTCTTGCCGTCAACTTTTGTGTAGCTTGTTCTAAATGTTCGTTAGTTTCTAATATCTTTTTTTCTTTTAGAATATAATCGGTTATATCCTTTGTTACCCCAGTAAATTTAATGATTTCGCCTTTTTCATCACAAACAATTTGTCCAACCACTTCCAATGTTTTTATATGGCCTTCCGGTGGTATAATTCTATATGAGAATTTTTTAAAAATTTTGGTTTTAAATAGCTCATTTGTAATTCGTTCTATTTTTTCCTGGTCATTTGGATGTATACGTGTTGTTAATAATTCTAAACTCATTTCAAGCCCAATCTCAAATCCAAAAATGCGATACAAATTATCTGACCAAATGAAACTGTCTGTATTAGGATTCCATTCCCAATACCCTATTTGGGCAATTTCTTCTGCTAAACTAAGTTGTTGGTTTTTTTGTAAAAGTTCTAACTCTTTATTTTTTATTTCCGTAATATCTTGACAAGTACCTAGCATTCTTATAACATCACCATCTGGGTTACAAATAACCTCGCCCATTAGGTGTATTATTTTAATCTCAGATGTGTTAACTATAATTCGATGCGAAAAGCTAGGAAAAACTTTATTTTCAAAGGCAGATGTAATTTGCTCAATAACATAGTCCTTATCATTTGGGTGCACATATTCTAAATAGGTTTCGTAAGTGAGCTTACCACCTTTTTTACGATTAACTATTTTATAAAGATTGTCTGACCAAATTTCTTCATTAATTACAGTATCCCAATCCCAATAGGCTATATTGGTCATTTGTTCTGCAAAATTCAGTAGTTTATTTTTATTAACTAATTCTAGTTCTGATTTTTTACGTTCTGTAATATCAATTGAGGTTCCAAAAATTTTTATCAAAACACCATTTTTGAATACAGGTTGGCCAAATGTCCAAATATGTTTTGTATTGCCTTTGGCAGTAATTATTTCATGGTCATAACTAAAAGAACTTCCTTCCTTAATGGCTTTTTCATGTGTATGTTCTATGTATTGTTTAGTTTTTTTATTTGGAAAGAAGCTGAAAATATTTTCGGGAGTAGGCTTAAAATCTGGTTGTACTTCATTAATTTCTTTCATTACATCATTCCAATAGATTTGACTTTCCTTAACTAAAAACTGAAAAATTCCAATTTTTGCAATTTTATGGGCATTATTTACAATTTCAGTTAGCGGAATATTATTGGAGTTTCTATTGCTCATTATATAAGTACAAAATTTTAGTCTTAATTGGTAATTGCCATTTTTCTTTAAAGGTAAAAATTATTCACGTTTGTGAATTTATTAAATATATGTTAAACTGACATCAAACATTATACTAATATATTATCAATCAGCTATTTGTTAGAAGTAATTTGAGGTCGTTCTTTCTGATATAACCTCCTTAATTGTTTATCCTTTTTTGCTAAAATTTTGGTACTGCTTATTTAAATGCCCTAGTGGTCTAACACACACCCAAAATTATTTGATTGGCCAAATACACCTTATATTTCATTTTCAGAAAGCCCTGCCGGCATTTCATTTGTATAAGCTATAGGTAATCAATAATTTATAATAACCCAGCGCGTTCCAACAAGGCTTCAACTTTAGGCTCTTCTCCTCTAAATTTTTTGTAGAGTACCATAGGGTTCTCCGTACCACCTTGAGAAAGAACATTATCCTTGAACTTGCTGGCCACTTCTTTATTGAAAATTCCTTTTTCCTTAAAATAAGCAAAGGCATCTGCATCTAAAACTTCTGCCCACTTATAACTGTAGTATCCTGAAGAATAGCCTCCTTGAAAAATATGGGAGAATGCTGTGCTCATACAGGTTTCTGGAGTTTCTGGGTACAAACTTGTGTTTTTGAACGCTTCATCTTCATGTATTTTTACATTGGTGATGCTCGTTGGGTCAATTCCGTGCCAAGACATATCCAATAATCCAAAACTCAACTGACGTAGCGTTTGCATTCCCTCTTGAAAGGTAGCCGACTCCTTGATTTTTTCAACCAATTCCATAGGTATGGTTTCTCCGGTTTCGTAATGTTTAGCAAATAGTTCCAATGCTTCTTTTTCATAGCACCAGTTTTCTAACACCTGACTAGGTAGTTCTACAAAATCCCAAAAAACGGATGTGCCGGACAGGCTAGGGTAGGTAGTGTTCGCTAGCATACCGTGCAGACCGTGACCAAATTCATGGAATAGGGTCGTAACTTCATTAAAAGTCAATAATGAAGGTTTGCTTTTTGTGGACGGAGTAAAATTGCACACGTTTGATATATGCGGACGTACATTTTCGCCGTTTCTTTTCCATTGACTTTTAAAAGAGGTCATCCAAGCGCCACCACGCTTTCCTGCTCTTGGGTGAAAATCGGCATAAAAAAGAGATATAAAATTCTTGACGGCATCGTAAACTTTATAGGTTTTTACCTCGTCATGATATTTTTCAATGTCATGAACCTCTTCAAACTGTAAATCGAATAAGTTTTCTGCTACTTTAAAAACTCCATTGATTACATTTTCAAGCTTGAAATATGGCTTCAGTTTTTCATCATCTAAATTAAAAAGTTCTTGCTTTAATTTTTCAGAGTAATAACTACTATCCCATTTTTCTAGGCGGTCAATGCCATCAAGTTTTTTGGCAAAATTTTCTAGTTGTTTAAACTCACGTTCTGCGGCTGGTTTCGCTTTTTCTAGCAATTCACTTAAGAAAGAATGTACTTTTTCTGGCGTCTCTGCCATACGCTCTTCCAATACAAAATCGGCATGCGTTTTATAACCTAGTAAGTTGGCTCTTTCAAAACGTAGTTTTGCAATTTCAAGAACGTTTTCTTGATTGTCTAACTCATCATTATGAAACCCTTTGCTTCCAAAAGCCAATGAAAGCTTTTTTCGTAATGCTCTGTTTTTAGCATACTTCATAAAAGGTATATAGCTTGGGTAATCTAAGGTGATCATCCAACCATCTTCTTTGCCTTTTGAAATCGCCAATTGTGCGGCAGCTTCTTTTTCACCTTCAGGTAATCCGTCTAAATCTGCTTCATCCGTAAGGTGTAGTTGAAATTTATTGGTTTCGGCAAGTACGTTTTCGCCAAATGTTAGTTTTAACTTTGCCAGTTTAGCATCGATTTCACGTAAACGAGTTTTTTTGTCTTCGGATAAATTAGCTCCGTTTCTGCTAAAGCTCTTATATTTCTTATCTAAAAGGGTATTTTGCTCTACAGTAAGGTCTAAATCATCTTTTTGGTCATATACTGCTTTTACCCTTTTGAACAAATCTTCATTTAAGGTAATGTCATTACCGAATTCTGAAAGTAATGGAGAAATTTCTTGTGCAATTTTCTGAATCTCCTCATTGGTTTCGGCAGAATTCAAGTTAAAAAACACACTTGAAATTCGGTCTAATTGCTGACCTGAAAATTCTAATGCTTCTATGGTGTTTTCAAAAGTTGGTGCTTCCGAATTATTCGTAATAGAATCTATTTCTGCTCTTGCATCTTCTATAGATTGTAAAAAAGCGGGTTTAAAATGCTCGTTTTTAATTTGTGAAAATGGAGCAGTATCAAAAGGGGATAATAATGGATTCATATATCTAGTATTGAGAAATTAGATTTGAGAATTGAAATTTCTTGTAGATGATTATTTGCCATTTACAGCTTTAGCGCCATCGATAACTTTTTGCTTTAGACCTTCTTTAAACAAAATCACCTTGTCTAAAACACATTTATCTGAGCTACCTATAATTTGAGCTGCCAATATTCCTGCGTTTTTTGCTCCGTTCAATGCTACGGTAGCAACCGGTACACCGCCAGGCATTTGAAGTATAGAGAGTACAGAGTCCCATCCATCTATAGAATTGCTGCTTTTTACAGGAACCCCAATAACGGGTAACGGAGACATTGATGCTACCATACCCGGCAAATGGGCTGCCCCACCGGCGCCGGCAATAATGACCGAATAACCGTTGGTGTGTGCATTTTTACTGAAATCAAAAAGTTTTTCAGGTGTTCTGTGGGCAGATACAATATCTACATCTACCTCAATGTCAAAACCTTTTAAAATATCTATGGCGTCTTGCATTACGGGCATATCACTAGTGCTGCCCATTACTACGGCTACTTTACTCATGTTTATTATTTTGAAATCACTTGAATTGTTTCTTTTACTTTTTCGGCAATGGCTCTTGCCTTGCCTAAGTCATCGTTAACTATGGTTACATGACCCATTTTGCGAAATGGTCTTGTTTGAGCTTTTCCATAAATATGCGGGGTAACACCTTCCATCGCTAAAATTTCATTAATGTTCTTGTAGACGACATTACCTGTATGTCCTTCGGCACCCACCAAGTTTACCATTACACCGGCAACCTTGCTATCTGTTCTTCCTAAAGGTAAGCCTAGAATACTACGTATGTGCTGTTCAAACTGGTTGGTGTAACTAGCTTCAATACTGTAGTGACCGCTATTGTGTGGTCTTGGCGCTACTTCGTTCACTAAAATTTGATCATCTACTGTCTGAAACATTTCTACAGCCAACAAACCGGTAAGTCCTATTTTATCGGCGACTTTTAATGCGAGTGCTCTTGCTTTATCGGCCACTTTATCATCTATGCGGGCCGGGCAAATTACATACTCTACTTGGTTGGCTTCTGGGTGAAACTCCATTTCTACAACGGGGTAGGTCTTAATTTCTCCTTCCGCATTTCTAGAAACTATTACGGCTAATTCGTTCTTGAACGGTACCATGGTTTCTGCTATGCATTCACCGGTAGGTAACCCTTCTAAATCGGCTAAACTACGAACCACTTTAACGCCCTGCCCGTCATATCCAAATTGGGCTACTTTCCAAACAAAGGGAAATGCCAATGCTTCATTTTCAATGCTATCCTTGATTTCGCTCAAATAGGCGAAGCGTTGAAAATCTGCGGTGGGGATATCGTTATCAACATAAAATAATTTCTGTTTTGCCTTATTTTGAATAATACGTAAGGCTTTTGGCTGTGGATACACTTTTACCCCTTCATTCTCTAACTTCTCTAATGCATCTAGATTTACATTTTCTATCTCAATGGTAAGTACGTCTACATCTTTTCCAAAATTATAAACGGTATCAAAATCTAAAAGACTGCCTTGAACAAATTTATTGCAAGACATGCTACATGGCGCATCAGGTGAAGCATCCAAAACTTTGGTGTATACGTCCCATTTACGGGTTTCGTAAAGCATCATCTTGCCAAGTTGGCCTCCGCCTAAAATTCCTAGTTTAAAATCTGAAGAGAAGTAATCCATATAAATATTGCTTTTAGGAGTTTAAAAAACGCCATAAGTGGCACAAAAATACGGTTAAATCTTAGAAACCAATTCCTTTCTATTTAAAAACACAAGCCAATACCTTATCTTTGCCAACCTTGATAATTTAAGAAAATTGATACAACTTCACGACAAGTTTTTTGCGCCGTACCTCAACGAAACGGAAATACAACAAGCCGTTGCCTCCGTTGCCGAAAAGATTGCGGCAGATTATAAAGATGAGACTCCTATTTTTGTAGGGGTTTTAAATGGGTCGTTCATGTTTGTGTCAGATTTTCTAAAGGCATACCAATACCCTTGCGAAGTTTCCTTCGTAAAATTAAGCTCTTATCAAGGGCTCACTTCTACCGGAATTGTAGAGACTTTGTTGGATCTTCCAACTAATATTGAAGGCCGTAGTGTAATAATTTTAGAGGATATTATAGATACGGGGCGCACCTTACAACAGCTGGTTCACCTTTTTTCAAAAACCAATGTCAAGGAGTTTAAGATAGCTAGTCTGTTTTATAAGCCAGATGTGTATAAGGGCGAGTATGCCATAGATTATTTTGGATTGGCCATACCTGATAATTTTATTGTAGGTTATGGTCTGGATTACAATGAACTTGGAAGAAATTTAAAAGAAGTATACCAACTAAACCAGAAGCATATGATTAATCTTGTACTCTTTGGAAAGCCAGGTGCAGGTAAAGGCACCCAGGCAGAATTCTTAAAAGAGAAGTACAATCTAAAACATATTTCTACAGGAGATGTATTTAGATATAATATTAAAAACGGAACAGATTTAGGTACCTTGGCGAAATCCTATATTGATAAGGGAGAATTAGTGCCAGATGAGGTTACCATTAAAATGTTGCAAGAAGAAGTGGAGAAAAATCCTGATGCGGACGGATTCATTTTTGACGGTTTCCCAAGGACAGCAGCACAAGCAGAGGCGCTTGATAATTTCTTGGAGTCCAAGGATATGGCCATTAACGCAACAATAGCTTTAGAAGCCAATGACGAGGTTTTGATAGAACGTTTGTTGGAACGTGGAAAAGTAAGTGGCCGTAGTGATGATCAAGATGTTTCCAAAATTAGAAACCGTTTTGATGAGTACAATGAAAAAACCACTCCGGTTAAGGAGTTTTATGAGGCACAAGGTAAGTTTCATAGTGTTAATGGTATTGGAACCATTTCGGAAATTACCAAGCGCCTGACCAAAGTAATTGAAGATATAAAATAACATCATTTCCTTTTTTTCCTTACAAACGGATTAAAAGGTATGACTAGCACCAACATCAATGACCGAAGGTAATTTTGTAGATTATGTAAAAGTAGGATTGGCTTCTGGAAAGGGAGGCAAAGGCTCTGTACATCTACATAGAGAAAAATTCATTACCAAAGGTGGCCCAGATGGTGGCGACGGTGGTCGTGGCGGACATGTAATTATACGTGGTAACCAAAATTTGTGGACCCTGGTCAATTTCAAGTTTAAAAAACATTTTAAGGCCGGTCACGGAGAACATGGTAGTAAGAGCCGTAGTACAGGTGCAGATGGCGAGGATGTCTATTTGGATGTTCCTTTGGGTACTGTGGTCAAAGATTTTGAGACCAAACAAGTGCTTTTTGAAATTACGGAACACGGTGAGGAAAAGATTATACTTAAAGGAGGTATGGGCGGCCGAGGAAATTGGCATTTTAGAAGCTCAACGAACCAAACACCTAGATATGCACAACCAGGGGAGGATGGCCAAGAAGGCGATTTTTTATTGGAATTAAAAATTCTTGCGGATGTTGGTTTGGTTGGTTTTCCCAATGCCGGTAAATCAACGCTGTTATCCGTAATTACTTCAGCAAAGCCTAAGATTGCAGATTACGAGTTTACCACATTAAAGCCAAATCTAGGTATTGTTGAATACCGTGATTTTAAGAGTTTTGTAATGGCCGATATTCCTGGTATAATTGAAGGTGCTGCAGAAGGTAAGGGGTTGGGTCACTATTTTTTAAGACATATAGAGCGTAATGCTACCTTACTTTTTCTTATTCCGGCAGATAGTAATGATATAAGCA